>NZ_JAYSCO010000017.1:0-63696 GCF_041914865.1 Pseudoduganella sp.
CGGGCGGCTGGCGCGGGCGCCGCGGCTGGGGCGGGCGCGGCGGCCGGACGCACGGCGGCAGCCAGCACGGCGGCGCGCGGGTCGAGCAGGCTGGCTTCGCGCGCGGCCAGGGCTTCGGCCTGGGCGGTGGCGATGCGGGCCGCATCGGCCTGGGCATTGACGGCGCGCGCCGATTCGGCCGCCAGGGCCTGGGCGGCAACGGTGGCGGCGGCTGGGCTGGCCAGGGCATTGGCTTGCGCCTGCTGGCGCAGCAGGGCGGCATGGTCGGCAGCGGCGGCGCCGCTGGCCGGTGCGGTCAGGGCGGCGGCCACGGCCGCCACGCTGTCAGGGGTGGCGCCGGGCGTGCCGCCGCTGCTGCCCGTGCTTGGGGCCAGGGCGGCCAGGGCCAGGCCGTCCATGGCGGGCAGCATGGTGGCGACGGCTTGCGCCGCGGCGGCCGAGGTGCCGGCGGCGGCCTCGGCGCCCGGCTGGCTGGCCGTGCTGTCCTCGTCGGCGGGCGCGATGGCGCCGGCCATGGCGTCCAGCAGGGCGGCGAACGGCGCCGGGGCAAGCGCGGCGGCGCCTTCCAGCAAGGCGCCGGCCAGGCCCGCGTCGGCGCCGGCATTGGCGGCCGGGGCCGGCAGCAGGCTGGCGTCGGCGCCGCCAGCGGCGGCGTTAGGGGCGGGGACGGCGGGTGCCGCAGGCAAATTGATCATGCTTGTGTTCCGGTTGGTGCGTTGTCGCTGTCGAGGGCATATGCAAGCCAGCCCTCCCTGTTGTTCGTCAAATCGTGCATATGCTGGCCCAGCTCGGCGGCGGCGCCATCGACCTTGGCCACGGCCGCCAGGTGCAGCTCCCGCAGCGCGGCCAGCGCGGCGCGCTCGGCCGGGTTCCACTTGCCCTGCGCCGCCAGCTGCGGCAGGGTGGAGCCCATCAAAGTGTTAATCGCCGCCAGCGCTGCCCAGTCCCCGGCGGCGGTGGCGGCGCTCAGCTGCTGCCCCAGGTGCAGCAGCGTGCGATGCCTATCCATGCTTTTCTTGCACTCCCTGCCAGCCGGCGCGGATGGTGGTCAGCAAGCCCACCACCTCGTCGATCACGGCAGGGTCCATCTCCACCCCGGCCCGGTACAGGCGGGCGGCGCAATAGTCGTACAGCTTGCCCAGGTTGGCCACCACCTCGCCGCCCTGCTCGAAGTCGAGCGAGCTGGCCAGGCCGTTGATGATCTGCGTGCACTTATCGAGGCTGAGCGCCTTCTGTTCATAGCGCTTGCCCACGATATGGCCGCGGGCGCGCGCCAGCTCTTCCAGCAGGCCGTCGGTCAGCACCAGCACCAGTTCGACTGGCGTGGCGCGGGCCGTCTGCGCTTCAAGGTTGGTGCTGTGGTAGCTGCCGTAGGCGTCTTGGTTCATTGCTTAATGCTTTCAGGAGTCTGATTTGCTGAACAGCGCGTCGAACATGCTCGTCGTGCCGCTCATCTGCGATTGCAGGCTTTGCAGTTGCGTGAACTGCGCCAGGTAACGCTTGTAGGCGTTGTCGTATTGGGTCTCCAGCGCGGCCTGGCGGGTGGCCAGGGTCGCTTGCAGGCGCGTGTTGCTGTCCTTGCGCGTGGCCAGCTGGCCGGTGCCGGCCTTGGTCCAGCTGTTGACCAGGCTGTCCAGGCCGCCCAGCACGCCGGTGGCGTTGGCGCCGGTCTTGCCGAAGATCGCGTTCAGCCCATCCGGGTCGGCGGCCAGGGCTTTGCCGAGGCGACTCTTGTCGAGCGCCAGGGTGCCGTCGCGCTGGGCCGAGATGCCGTAGGCCACCAGGCTGCTGCCGCCCACTTCGGTGCGCAGCATTTCCTGCATGCGCGTCTTGAGGGCGGACAGGCCGGCGTCGTTGGCGTAAATGCCGGCCGCCTTGCCGCTGGCCGGGTCGCCGGCGGCCGATACTTCCTTGAACACGGCCAGCAGCTTGTTCCAGCTGTCGACAAAGTTCTGCACATTGGTGGCGGTGGCCGTGTCGTCGCGGCCCACGGTCAGCGTGACCGGGTTCTCCAGCGGCGCCTGGGCCTTGGTGAAGGTCATCGACACGCCGTCGATCACGTTGAAGGTGTTGCTGGCCTGCTGCAGCTTGTTGGCCGGGTCGCCGCCCTGGGCGCCGATCCAGACGATGGCGTCCTTGGCCGCCTGCAGCACGGTCTGGTTGGCCATGCCGAGCTCGTTGGCCAGGCCGGGGTCGGTGATCTGGCTGGTGTCGATGCCGACCACGCCATTGTCGGCGCCGGTCTGGGTCGAGGTCAGCACCAGGCGGGTCTGGCCGGCCACCGTCATGGTGGAGGCGGTAACGCGCGCGTTGTTGTTGGCTTCGACATTGATGGCGGCGGCGATTTCCTTGGCGGTCAGGGTGCCGTCCAGGTTCTTGTCGGCGCTGGCCAGGGTCACGGTGAAGTTGCTGCCGTCGGCCAGGGTGACGATCATGTTGCCGGCGGTGGCGGCGGCGGTGTTGCTGATGCCGTTGTACGACACCTGGCCGGCGGTGGCCAGCTGCTCGACATAGAACTGGTAGTTGCCCGGCGCGGCCGAGGCGCTGGCGGTGGCGCTGCCGACTTCCGCGCTGAAGCTTGCCTTGTTGGCAAGGATCGAGCTCTGGCCGCTGAGCGAGGACAGGGTGCCGCGGAAGGTGCTCATCGCGGTGCTGAGCTTGCTCAATGCCGACGCGATGGCGCTGGCATTGTTGGATTGGGTGGTCAGGATTTTCTGACGCCCTTCCACATAGAGCTGCGCCAGGTTGGTAGCGGTGCTCTTGGGATCAAAAGTTGGTGCGGTAGTTGCCATTTTCTCGTGCTCCGAGGAAATTTAAATGAAGTGTACCAAGGTATCAGGCGACCAAAGTAGTGACTTCATGAAATATTCCGTCCGAATCCTCATTTATGCCCGCGGTACCACAGTTGCGTTGCCAATTCGTCATGCTGCTTGCGTTCTTGCGAGCGCTGGGCGGTGACGGCGGCATGCTGGTGCTTTTCCAGCACCTGGCCCAGCACTTCGCGCTTGACGTAGGCGGCGGTCAGGGCGCGCTGCGACACCGCCATGTCGGCTTCGTGCATGGACAGGTTGACCTTCTGGCTGGCCGCCATCGCCATCACGCCCTGCTTGTAGTCGCCGCAGTTGAGGGCGAGCGCCATCGGCAGCCGGCCGGAGGCGCCGCTGCTCTCGTACAGCTGGGTGAGCTTGTCGAGCGTCTTCTGGTGGCGCTCGCGCAGGCTTTCCTTGGCCGCCACTTCCGACTGCAGCTTCTCCACTTCATTGCTGCGCAACTCGACCAGGGTCGACAGGTTGCGGATGGTGTGCTGGTTGTTCATGATGCCATCAGCCTTTCAAGTTGTTCGACGCAGGCGGCATAGGGGGCCGCTTCCTTGGTCCCCTGGCACAGGAATTCTTCGATATGCGGATGCAGGTTGACTGCCTTGTCCGTGACCGGGTCGGCGCCCGGCACGTAGGCGCCAAGCGGGATCAGGTCGCGCACGCGCTCGTGGCGCGCCATGGAGGCCTTCAGGGCGCGGGCGGCCAGCATGTGCTCGCGCGTGATGACGTGGTTCATGCAGCGGCTGATCGACGCGGCAATATTGATGGCCGGGTAATGGCCGCGTTCGGCCAGCTCGCGCGTGAGCACGATGTGGCCGTCCAGGATGGCGCGCGCGGTGTCGACCACCGGGTCCTGCTGGTCGTCGCCCTCGGCCAGCACGGTGTAGATGGCACTCATGCTGCCGTAGGGGTTTTCGCCGTTGCCGGCCGATTCGACCAGCTGCGGCAGGTTGGAGAATACCGACGGCGGGTAGCCCTTGGTGGCCGGCGGCTCGCCCAGGGCCAGCGCCACTTCGCGCAGCGCCATGGCGTAGCGCGTCAGCGAGTCGACCAGCAGCAGCACATTTTTGCCCTGGTCGCGGTAATGGGCCGCGATCGAATGGCACAGCTCGGTGGCCATGATGCGCATCAGCGGCGATTCGTCGGCCGGGGCGATCACCAGCACGGCCTTGCGCAAGCCTTCCGGGCCGAGCGACATTTCGACGAATTCGCGCACCTCGCGCGAGCGTTCGCCGATCAGGCCCACCACCACCACGTCGGCCACGGTCTGGCGCGTGATCAGGCCCAGCAGCACGGACTTGCCGACGCCGGAACCGGCCATCAGGCCGACGCGCTGGCCTTTGCCCAGGGTCAGCATGCTGTTAATGGCACGCACGCCGACGTCGAGCGCCTCGGTGACCGGCTTCTTCTTCAGCGGGTTGATGCGCGGCGGCTGCGATTCGAGCGGGTGCTCGCCTTCCAGCTTGCCCAGGCCGTCGATCGGCTCGCCCAGGCCGTTGACCATGCGGCCCAGCCAGCTTTTGCCGATCTGCAGGCTGACCTTGTCCGGCGAAGGCAGCACGCGGGCGCCGGTGGTCAGGCCGATGGCTTTCTTGAACGGCATCAGGAAGGACAGTTTTTCGCGGAAGCCGACCACCTGCGCGTCGAGCCAGTCGCCATCCACGGTCTCGATCTGGCAACGTTGGCCGGTATGCAATTTACAGCCGGCCGCTTCCAGCAGCAGGCCGGACGCGCCCACCAGCCGCCCGGTCGGGGTGGCCAGCGGAACGTCGTCGAGTTCCAGCTTGCGCAGTGCGTCTGCAATCATTCTTCGCTCTCAGCGTCGTCGCCGCCATCGGCGGCCTGCAACTGATTATCGACCTGTTCCATGACAGCAGCAAGACGCTGGTGGCAGCCGGCATCGACTTCGTTGTCGCCGGCACGAATCCGGCATTCGCCGACGTCGAGGCGGGCGTCGCCGATCAGGTTCCAGCGCTTGGCGCGCTTGGGGTCGACTTCCATGATGCGCTTGACTTCCTCCGGGTTGAGGTAGACGTCGATTTCATCGCGCGTGGGCGGCATCGAGGCCAGCGTTTCATCGACCAGGGCCATGATCTGCACCGGCTGCAGGGCCAGCTCGGCGCGGATCACATTGCGCGCCACTTTCGCCACCAGGTCGACCACTTCCTTGCGCTGCGCGGCGCGGTAGTCGGCGCGCAGTTTTTTCAGCGACTTCAGCATGCCGTCCACCGGGCGCGCCAGGTGGTCGAAGCCGACCAGGGTTTCCTGCCGGCCTTCCTCGCGGCCCAGTTCGATGCCTTGCTGGCGGCCCGCTTCGAAGCCGTCTTCCTGGCCGCGCTGCAGGCCGATTTCATAACCGTCGCGCTGGCCCTGCTCGAAGCCTTCGCTGACCGAGGCTTGCCACTGGGCGGCGTCGGCCATCTGGCCGGCGCCGGGGCCGCGCTGGCCGTTGTGGCCGTGCTGGTGCACGTACTGCTGCAGCGGCGGGAAACGGTAAGGGCGGAATTGTTTCATCACTCGACCACCGTTTCCGCGAACAGCTGCACTTCGACTTCGCCGGCGTCGGCCAGCGCCTTGACGGTGGCCATGATTTCCTGGCGCGTGGCCTCGATGCGCGACATCGGCACCGGGCCGGCGCGCCGCATCATGTCCTCGAACGCCTGCGCCTGGCGCTTCGGCATGGTCTTCAGCACCGCGTCGCGGATAGCCTGTTCGGCGCCCTTGAGCGCGATGGCCCACTGCTCGAGCGGCACTTCCTCGATGATGCGGGTGAGGGTGACTTCGGTCTGGGTCGACAGGATGAGGAAGTCGTACATCGACATCTCGATCTGCGCTACCACCTCCGGGTCGTGCGCGCGCAGCAGCTCGACGATCTGGGCGCGGTTGCCCGGCAGGCGGTTCAGGATCTCGGCCACCTGGCGCACGCCTTCCACGCTGGTCGACTGCGAATCAAACGAGGACAGGCAGCGGTTGACCAGCTCTTCCAGCTCCAGCAGCAGGTCGCGGTCGATCTCGTCCAGGCGTGCCATGTTCAGCAGCACCAGGTCGCGCCCTTCGAGCGGCAGCGCGTCGAGGATCTGGCCAGCCAGGGCCGGCGGCAGAAAGGCCAGGAACACGGCCTGCATCTGCACGTGCTCGTTGGCGATGAAGTCGGCCAGCCATTTCGGCGAGGCCCACTGCAGGCGCGCCATTTTCGGCCGCAGCTCGTCGCCGTAAATGCTGTTCAGCACGGTGTTCGCGATATCGCCGCCCAGCGCCAGGTCGAGCGAGCGCTTGAGGAAGGAGCGCGAGGCGCCATGCACGCCGGACTGCTGGCGGTAGTCGTCGAAGAAGGTCTGCATGGCGGTCTTCACCGCTTCCACCTTGATGCCGCTCATGCGCGACATCACTTGCGTCACTTCCAGCAGTTCCTCGCGCGACAGGCAGCGCAGCACGGCGGCGGCCGGCTCCTCGCCGATCGACAGCAGCACGATGGCGGCTTGCTCGACCGGGGTCAGGCTGTGCTCGTTTTCCTGGTCCAGGTTATTGTTGGTGTCGGCCATTTTTCTGCATCCATTGTTTGACGACTTCGGCTACGCGCTCCGGCTCTTTCTCGGCCAGGATCTTCAAGTGATCGACCATCACGTCCACCGGCGAACCGGCAGGCGGCAAATCGTAGTTTTCCAGCAGCGGCACCACCGGCATCTGGCTCGCATCGAGCGCGCCCGGGGTGCCGGCCTTGGCGGCGGCAGCGGCGGGCGCTTCCGGCGAGGCCAGGGCGGCCGGGGTGGCGGCCGCACCCGGCACCGCGGTGGCGGTGCCCGGGATCGGCGTCGCTTCGGCCTGGCCGGCGCGGGCGGCGCCCGCCAGGGCCGGCTTGGCGGCCGGCGCCGGCGGCGCGAAGCGCGCGGTCAGCAGGCGCAGCAGCGGACGCGCCAGCAGCAGGTAGCCCAGCAGCAGGGCCAGCGCGTAGCCCAGCCAGTTGGCCGAATCGACCACGGTGTCGCGTTCCTGCCACCATGGCACCTCGGCCGCCTTGGCCGGGAAGTTCATGGCGCTCACCACCAGCTTGTCGCCGCGCTCCTCGTTGATGCCAAGGCCGTTGCGCAGCACCTTGTCGATGTTGGCGATTTCGGCGGCGGTCCAGCCGGTTTTGGGGAAGGGCGCCGCCGCATGCGCCAGCACCACGGCCACGTTCTGGCGCACCAGGCGGCCGCGCGCCTTTTTGGTCTGGGTGATGCTGCGGTCGTAGGCGTACTGGCGCGTGGTGGCGTTCTTGCGCGCCGTGCCTTCGTTGGGCGCCTGGCCCGGCGCGCCGCCAGCGGCGGCGGCATCGGCGGCCTGCTGTTGCGGCGGGCGGTTGGACAGGGTGCCCGGCACGCCCATGGCGATGCGGTTGCGGTCCTGTTCCTCGCGCATGGCTTCGCTGGTGACTTTCGGATCGGCGCCGTACTTCTCGACGGTCTCTTCGACCTTGTCGTTGTCGACTTCGGCCGTCACGCTGACGCGGAAATTGCTGTCGCCGACGATCGGGCCCAGCATGCCTTTGATGTTGCCGCGGATTTCATCCTGCGCGCGCTTGGCGTTCTCGTTGGTGGCGGTGGAGGCGTCGAACGGCTCGCTCAGGTCGACGTGCGAGGACAGCAGGTTGCCGGACTGGTCGACCAGGCTGACGCGCGCCGGGCTGAGCGAGGCGACGCTGCCCGACACCATGTTGACGATGGCGGCGATATGTTCCGGCGCCAGGGTGCGGCCGGGCTTGGTGGCCACCACCACCGAGGCCGAGGACTTCTCGCCATCGCTGGCAACGAAGGAGGTCGACTTGGCGATCGACAGGTGCACGCGCGCGTGCGAGATCGCGTCCAGCGTCATGATCGACTGCGCCAGCTCGCCTTCCAGGCCGCGGCGGAAGCGCACGTCCTGCACGAACTGCGACACGCCGAGCGGGTCGTTCTTGTCCATCAGTTCCAGGCCGGCCGGCAGCTGGGCGGTCACGCCCTTGGCCGCCAGCATCATGCGCACCTGGCCGAGCTTACCCTCCGGCACCAGCACCTGGCCGGTCTCCGGATGGATGCGGTAGGAAATCTTTTCCGCATCGAGCACGTTCATCATGTCGGCCGTGGCGACTTTCTCGCGCTGGCCAAAGACCGGCTTGTAACCGCTCTGGTCCTTCCACAGGACCATCAGCACCAGGGCCGTCAGGCCGATGGCCAGCAGCAGCAAGGGATACAGGTTCTTCAGAACGGCGGGCGGCACGGTTGGCGCCGCAGCACCGCGCCAGCGTCCGATGGCGGACTTGATGTTTGCAATCACGTCTGGTCTTTCGAGAAAGAAGCGGAGATAGGTGCAGCTTACAGCGGAAGCTTGATCAATTCATCGACTGCGCCCATCACTTTGTTGCGTACCTGCATCAGCATCTGGAACGACAGGCTCGCTTCCTGGCTGGCCAGCATGGCGCCGACCAGGTCGTCGCTGCGGCCGGCATCGACGTCGGCCATCTTCTGGCCGGCATCGACGTCCTGCGCATTGACGCCGGCAATGGCGTCCTGCATGGACTGGGCGAAGGAGAAGGTATTGCCGGGCGGCTGGCCGGCAAAGTTGGCGGCGGGGGCGATAGCGCTAGCGTGCTGGGCCAGGTCGGCGGCCGCATTATTGAGCGCTGCCAGGTCGGCCTTGATCAAACTTGCGAATTCATTTGCCATTTAACACCTCAGTTTGGTTGCGCCACTGCTTGCACATCGTTACCATTAGTTCATCAGGCTTGGCTTAAGGATAAAGCGCCCGAATTGTTAAATGATGCCGCGTGGTATGAGTCATAGTAACCCGATTTCACGCTCGTAACAACCGCTTACAATTTGTAAAACTTCTTATAAATCATGCATTAAGCGCCGATTGTTAGAAGTTTATCTGTGAAACTTGCACTAATTTAGCTTACCCGCTGGCAACTTTTCTGTAAAGTGTTTTTGGCCTGCGAGTTACTTGATTCATGGCAATACTGAGGGATTTCGGTTATTCTACGCTTCCGAGATCATCCTGAGCGGATTACTTTGCGATACGATGTGATGCAGATGGATGGCCAACCATGAATACCACACAAAGCACTGTGCATTACGAAGTTCTTGACCCTTGCTTGCTGGGACGGCCGGTACACCGGCTGCCTGTGTTTGCTGCGCAACTGCGCGAGGACCTGGCCCAGGCCATGCGCCTGAATGTGCATCGCCGCTACTGGGGCACGTTCCAGGTCGACGACGTCGCCTTCAGCCGGCTGGACGGCAGTGAAGCGCGCCAGCGCTGGCTCGGCTTTGCCACGCCGGCCGGCCAGATCGCCTTTGCGCTCGAGCGCAAAATCCTGCTCAGTGTATTGAATTTCCGTTACGGCCGGGCCGCCCGGCCCGCCGCCGCCAGCAGCAGTACGGCTGTGGCCGACCCGGCCGTCGATGAACAGGCCGTGCGCGTGACGGCGACCGAAGAGCGGCTGGCCGTGGTGCTGGGGCAACAGTTGGCCGGCACGCTGGCCGCGCGCATTGAAAGCAACCTGCCCGCCGGCAGCCGTGACGCCGGCGACGAAGAAGGCATCAAACCCGGCACGGCAACCCAGCCGGGCAAGGGCAGCTGGATCGTCACCGTCAGCCTGAGCGACGGCGACCTGCAGGGCAAGGCCTGGTTTGCACTCGACAAGCAAGTGATGGGCAATGTGCTGCACGGCTTGCTGCCCGAGCGCGATACCAGTAAAAAGAGCAATAAGAATCCAGGGCCGCTGGCGGCGCGGCTCCAGGTTGGCCTGAACGGCCGGCTGGTTTCCAAGGAAACCACGCTGGGCGCGCTGTTCGACCTGCGTGTGGGCGATGTGATTCCCATCAGCCTGCACAGGGCAGACGTCATGCTCGAAGACTCCCGCCTGTTTACAGCTGCGGTAACAGAGCACAAGGGCAAACTCTGCTTAACCTCTTTTGAAGATATCGAATGAATATGATGAATGTGAACCCGAACGGGACCACCGACACGCTGCTGGACGACATGTCGGAGGAAATGATCATCGACCAGGTGTCGCAGGATCTGGCCGACGTGCCAGCCCCGCGCGCCAGCGGCCGGCGCGACCTGCCGGCCATGATGCGCAAGATCCCGGTCACCCTGACGCTGGAAGTGGGCTCGGCCCGCCTGTCGCTGCAGGACCTGATGCAGATCGGCCCGGACAGCGTGGTGGAACTGGACATGCTGGCCGGCGAGCCGCTGACCATCAAGGTCAACGGCACCGCCATCGGCCGCGCCGAGGTGGTGGTGGCCGGCGAAAACTACGGCCTGAAGGTCATTGATCTGGACGGTTTGAACCTCGACATGATGGCGCCATGACCTTGCGCCGCCTGGTGCCCGGCCTGGCGGCCGGGGCAGTGCTGCTGTGTGCCTGCGCGCCCGCGTGGGCGCAGGATTTGCTGGCCGGGGTAGTGCCCGGCGCCAAGACCGAGCTCTCGGTCAAGATGCAGATCCTGATCATCATGACCCTGCTGGGCCTGTTGCCCATCATGGTCATGATGATGACTTGCTTTACCCGTTTCGTCATCGTGCTCGCGCTGCTGCGCTCGGCCCTGGGCCTGCAGCAGGGCCTGCCCAACCGCATCATCACCGGCGTGGCCCTGATCCTGACCCTGCTGGTCATGCGCCCGGTCGGCGACACCGTGTGGCGCGACGCCTTCGTGCCCTACGACCAGGACAAGATCGGCTTGCAGGAAGCGCTGAAGATTGCTGAAAAACCGATTACGAAGTTCATGCTGGCGCAAACCAGCAAGGCGTCGCTGAAGCAGATCGCCGGCCTGGCGGGCGAAGCGAACGTCAGCAACCCGACTGAACACAGCTTTACCGTGAAGCTGGCCGCCTTCGTGCTGTCGGAACTGAAGACCGCCTTCCAGATCGGCTGCCTGCTGTTCATTCCCTTCCTGATCATCGACCTGGTGGTATCGTCGGTGCTGATGGCGATGGGTATGATGATGCTGTCGCCGCTGGTGATTTCGCTGCCGTTCAAGCTGCTGCTGTTCGTGCTGGTGGATGGCTGGACATTGACTGTCAACACGCTCGTCACGAGCATACAGGCCTATTAGATGTTGACCCCTGACGTGGCCGTTGACCTGGTGGTCGAGGCCCTGCATATCGTAATGATCCTGGTCATGGTGCTGGTGGTGCCAGGGCTGGTGGCGGGCCTGCTGGTGGCGCTGGTGCAGGCCGCCACCCAGATCAACGAGCAGACGCTGAGCTTTTTGCCGCGCCTGCTGGTGACCCTGCTGGCGATCATCCTGACGGGGCGCTGGATGTCCGGCTACCTGATGGATTATTGCGTCTCCATTTTCCAGCGCGCGGCAACACTGGTGGGATAGCGAAGCCATGGAACAGGTCCTGGCAAACCTCCTGGTCTGGCTGACCGCCATCTGGTGGCCCTTCGTGCGCTGCATGGCCATGCTGAGCGCGGCGCCGGTGCTGGGCGAGATGCTGGTGCCGGTCACGGTGCGCATCCTGGTGTCGCTGGTGCTGGCCATCGTGCTGCTGCCGCTGACGCAGGGGCAGGTGGCGCCGGGCATCGACCCGCTTTCGATCCAGGGCGTGGCGGTGACCATTGAGCAGGCGGTGATCGGCTTCGTGATCGGGCTGGCCTTCCATTTTTCGATGTCGGTGATCGCCTTGCTCGGCTACCTGATCTCGAGCCAGGTCGGCTTTTCCATGGCGGTGATGAACGACCCCACCAACGGCACCATGTCCGACGTGGTGTCGGCCATGCTGACCATGCTGGCCATCGTGGTCTTTTTCTCGATCGACGGCCACCTGGTGCTGGCCGGCGTGATCGGGCAAAGTTTCAAGGCCTGGCCGCTGGGCGGCGGCTTCCATCCGCTGCTGCTGCAGACGGTGGCGTGGAATGTGGCCTGGATTTTCTCGGCGGCCATGCTGCTGGCGATCCCGGTGGTGTTTTCCGCCCTGGTGGTGCAGATCGGCTTCGGCTTCCTGAACCGCGTGGCGCCCACGCTGAACCTGTTCGCGCTGGGTTTTTCGGTGATTACCATCTTCGGCCTGCTGATGCTGGGCCAGGTGGTGCGCTTCATCCCGCAGCATTACATCCGCATGTCGAACCGCGTGCTCGACATGATCCAGCAACAGATGGTGCCCCATGGCTGACGACAGCAGCGGCGACAAGTCAGAGAAGGCTTCACAACAGAAGCTGCGCAAGTCGCGCCAGGAAGGCCAGGTGGTGCGTTCGCGCGACCTGGCGACGGCCATCGGCATCCTGGTCTCGCTCAAACTGTTTGTGTATATGCTGCCGTCCTACCTGGTCGACTTCCGCGAGATCTTCCACCAGGCGTTTGCGCCGCTGGAAGGCGAGGGCGCCATCGACAACGTGATGAGCACGGTGTGGCTCAGTTCCTCGCTGCTGCTGGTGAAGATGGTGCTGCCGCTGTTCGTGGTGCCGCTGTTTATCGTGCTGGGCGCCATGGTGCCGGGCGGCTGGGTCATGAGCGCAAAGAACATCGAGCCCAAACTCGAACGTTTCAACCCGGTCACCAACCTGGGACGCCTGTTCACCAAACGCCACGCCTTTGAGCTGGCGGTGTCGATCGGCAAGGCGGCCGTCCTGTGCTGGGTGCTGGTCCACATCGGCACCACCACGATCAATGAGTACACCCGCCTGCAGGGCCTGGCCCTGAACGAAGCCATGCTGAACGGCGCCAGCCTGATGCTGGACGGCGTGATGGCCATGGTGGCCGTGTTCATCATCTTCGCCATCATCGACGTGCCGGCCCAGGCCTACTTCTACGCCGAGCAGCAGAAGATGACCAAGCAGGAGCTGAAGGAAGAATACAAGACGCAGGAAGGCCGGCCGGAAGTGCGCCAGCGCATCCGCCAGCTGCAGCGCGCCCTGGCCGAGCGGGCGGCGCGCAAGGTTGTGCCCGGCGCGGACGTGGTGATCGTCAACCCGGAGCACTACGCGGTGGCGCTGAAATACGACGACAAGCGCGCCGAGGCGCCGTTCGTGCTGGCCAAGGGTGTGGACGAGATGGCGCTTTACATCCGCAAGCTGGCGCAGGAAAACGGCGTCGATGTTTTATCCCTGCCACCTTTGGCGCGCGCCATTTACAATACGAGCCAGGTCAACCAGCAGATTCCCGTGCAGTTGTACCAGGCGGTGTCCATGGTCCTGCATTACGTGCTGCAGCTGAAGGCGTTCCGTGAAGGGCGCCGGCCGTCGCAGCCCAATCCGCTGGAAGCAGCGCAGGTACCAGTTCCAACATCCATGAGTGAGGCAGCAACGACATGAATTTCCTGAAGGCTCTGTTCGCGGAAGCGGGTCGCCACAAGATCGCCACGCCGGCGTTCCTGCTGGCGATCCTGGCGATGATTATCCTGCCCTTGCCGCCGATCCTGCTGGACGTCCTGTTCACTTTCAACATCATCCTGGCCCTGATCGTCATCCTGGTCAGCGTGAACGCCAAGCGGCCGCTGGACTTCTCGGTGTTCCCGACGGTGATCCTGGCCACCACCCTGATGCGCCTGACGCTGAACGTGGCCTCCACCCGCGTGGTGCTGCTGCACGGCCATGAAGGCACGCATGCCGCCGGCCGCGTGATCGAGGCCTTCGGCCAGGTGGTCATCGGCGGCAACTTCGTGGTCGGCCTGGTGGTGTTCGTGATCCTGATGATCATTAACTTCGCCGTGGTGACCAAGGGCGCGGAACGTATTTCCGAAGTGTCCGCGCGCTTTACCCTGGATGCCTTGCCGGGCAAGCAGATGGCGATCGACGCCGACCTGAATGCGGGCCTGATCAACCAGGAAAAGGCCACCGCGCGGCGCAAAGAAGTGGCGACCGAAGCGGACTTCTACGGCGCCATGGACGGTGCCGCCAAGTTCGTGCGCGGCGACGCCATTGCCTCGATCCTGATCCTGATCATCAATATCGTCGGCGGTGTCGCCATCGGTACCCTGATGCAGGACATGAGCTTTGGCGACGCGTTCAAGCAGTTTGCACTGCTGACCATCGGTGACGGCCTGGTGGCCCAGATCCCGGCGCTGCTGCTGTCGGCTGCGGCGGCGATCATCGTGACCCGTATTTCCGATTCCGACGCCAGCGACTTTGAAGCGCAGGTCGGCCAGCAGCTGCTGGCATCGCCGAATGTGCTGTTCAGCGCGACGGCGGTGATGGTGGTGCTCGGCCTGGTGCCGGGCATGCCGTGGGCTATGTTCCTGACCTTTGCGGCGGTGCTGGGTTATGTGGCCTACCGCCTGCGGGAGCGGCAGGCGGCGCCGGTGGCGGACAGCAACCTGGCCGCCATCGAAGCGGCGCTGCGCGAAGAGAAGGTGCCGGAACTGGAATGGCAGTCGCTGCCCGTGGTGCAGCCGCTGCAGGTATCGCTGGGCTATAAGCTGGTGGGCCTGATCGACAAGGCGCACGGCGAAGTGCTGACCAAGCGCCTGCGCGGCGTGCGGCAAAGCCTGTCGGAGTCGATGGGCATGGTGCTGCCGCAGATTTATGTGCGCGACGACCTGGCGCTGAAGCCGACGCAGTATGCGGTGATCCTGGGCGGTTCGAGCATCGCGCAGGCCGAGGTGTTTGCCGACCGGCTGATGGCGATCCCTTCGCCCACCGTGTACGGCCAGGTCGACGGCATTCCCGGCGTGGAGCCGGCCTACGGCATGCCGGTGACCTGGATCGAGGCCAAGGACAAGGCACATGCGCTGGGCCTGGGCTACCAGGTGGTGGAGGCGCCGAGCGCGATTGCGACCCATGTTTCGAAACTGGTGCGCGAGTACCTGCCCGAGCTGTTCCGCCACGAGGATGTGGCGGCGCTGATGGAGCGCTTGACGGCCTTGTCGCCGAAGCTGGCTGGGGCGCTGGACAAGGCGCTGACGCACACCCAGCTGCTGCGCGTGTTCCGCGTGCTGCTGCAGGAGAACGTGTCGCTGAAGGATATCGTGCCGATTGCGACGACCTTGCTGGATTCCTCGGAGACGACCAAGGACCCGATCCTGCTGGCGGCGGAGGTGCGCTGCGCGTTGCGGCGCCAGATCGTGTCCAGCCTGTTCGGGCAGAAGACGGAAATGCTGGCCTTTAACCTGGGCGGGGAGCTGGAGAATATGCTGCTTGGCTCGCTGAACCAGGCGCGCCAGAGCGGCAAAGTGGTGCTGGATAATTATCCGATCGATCCGCATCTGCTGGCGCAGCTGCAGGTGAATATGCCGGTGGCGCGCGAGCAGATGAAGCAGCAGGCGACGCCGCCTTTGCTGCTGGTGCTGCCACAGATCCGGCCGCTGCTGGCGCGCTATGCACGCCTGTTCGCGCCGGGGCTGCATGTGCTGTCGTATAACGAGGTGCCGGAGAACCGTGAGGTTTCCATTATTGGTACGGTTGGGTAAAACCCGGTAGGGCGGGGTCTGACCCAAGGGTCAGACCCCCAACGGTTTTGCAGTTGCTGGCACGGTTGTGCGCTTTTGATCTTCGACGAACATCAACGTCCCTAAACCAACACCAGCTGCGGTTGATCTGACGGGGTCTGACCCTTGGGTCAGACCCCGGTTTCCCGGGTTTAGGTTAAAATCCCCCGCCCGCACCAAAGCGGGCAAATCAAATACGTCTTCGGGGCGGGGTGCAATTCCCCACCGGCGGTAAGAACGGCAACGTTCAAGCCCGCGAGCGCCTGCCTGGCAGTAAGGGCAGGGTCAGCAGACCTGGTGTGACTCCAGGGCCGACGGTATAGTCCGGATGAAAGAAGATGTGCGCTGTACGCCGACCGCCTGTCCGTTCCCACGGCACGGGTGGCTGCGCCTATTCGCTTGCCCTGGAGCGTTTTTCGTTAACTTTTAGCGAGGAGCGTTTCCTATGTTGTCCCCTGCAACCCCTGTAGCATCCCGTATCCACGCCGCGCTGGAAGCCATGCGCGCCGGCGTTCCCGTCATCCTGCTCGACGACTTCGACCGCGAGAACGAAGCGGACCTGATCGTCGCCACCGACCGCCTCACCGTCGAAACCATGGCCCTGATGATCCGCGAATGCAGCGGCATTGTCTGCCTGTGCCTGACCGCCGACAAGGTGCGCGAACTGGAGCTGGCGCCCATGGCTTCCGAGAACGGCAGCAAATACGGCACCCCGTTCACGGTATCCATCGAAGCGCGCGAGGGCGTGACGACCGGCGTTTCCGCCGCCGACCGCGTCACCACCATCCGCGCCGCCACCGCGCCCAACGCACGCCCGGAGGACGTGGTGCGTCCCGGCCATGTGTTCCCGCTGCGCGCAGCGCCAGGCGGCGTGCTGGAGCGCGCCGGCCACACCGAAGGCTCGGTCGACCTGGCGCGCCTGGCCGGCCTGGCGCCTTACGCCGTGCTGTGCGAGCTGATGAACCCCGACGGAACGATGATGCGCGGCGAAGCGATCGAACAGTTCGCCGCGCTACACGGCATGCCGATCCTGACCATCGCAGAACTGATCGCGTGGCGCCAGCGCGGCTGATGTAGCTGCCGGGCGATGCAGCCACCCGAAAAAGGCGGTGGCTGCCAATGCGCCCAGCAGCTGGGCGGCGATATAGCCGGTGACGTCGCCCAGGCGGATGCCGGCCACGCTGTCCGTCGCCGCCCGCGCCAGCGTCAGCGCGGGGTTGGCGAACGAAGACGAGGCAGTGAACCAGTAACCGGCAACAATGTAGGCTGCGACGGCGAACGGCGCCAGGGCGGGCCGCTTGTGCGCGCAGCCCATGCCCACTGCCAGCAGGCCGAAAGTGGCGACGAATTCGCTCCACCATAGACTGCCGCCAGTGCGCGCCAGGGTGGCGCTGGCGAAGGCCGGCGCGCCGAACATCAGGTGGGCTGCCGCCACACCGGCGAAGGCGCCGCAGGTCTGCGCGGCGGTGTAGGCGGCGGCCTCGCGCCATGCCATTGTTCCGCGCCACGCCGCCGACAGGGTGACGGCCGGGTTGAGGTGGGCGCCGGAAATGTCGCCAAACGCCAGCAGCAATGCCAGCAGGCCGGCGCCGGAGGCGAGGGCGTTGGCCAGCAGGGCGAGCGCGGCATTGCCGCCGGCCAGGCGCCCGGCCATGATGGCGGAACCCACCACCATGGCCAGCAGCAGGGCCGTGCCGAGGGCTTCCGCCGCGAGGCGGCGCGCCCGGGTCATGCCAGCGCGCGCACCGCGTCCACCGCATCCAGGATCGCTTCGCCGGTGGCGGGCGCGCGCAGCGGCGGGTTGACGCGGTAGTCGCCGACCGAGGCGATGGCGTCGCGGATGGCCAGGAAGACCGAGAACGGCAGCAGCAGCGGCGGTTCGCCGACCGCCTTGGAGCGGTGGATGCTGTCGAAGGCGTTGCGGTTCCTGAACAGGCGTACGTTGAAGTTGTCAGGGCAGTCCGACACGGCGGGGATCTTGTAGGTCGACGGCGCGTGGGTCATCAGCTTGCCCTGGCCGTTCCACCACAGTTCTTCCGTCGTCAGCCAGCCCATGCCCTGGATGAAGGCGCCTTCCACCTGGCCGACATCGATGGCCGGGTTGAGCGAATTGCCGGCGTCGTACAGACAGTCGGCCTGCAGCAGCTTCCATTCGCCGGTCAGGGTATCGACGATCACTTCCGACACCGAGGCGCCGTAGGCGTAATAGCCGAAGGGGTTGCCGCTCATGGTTTCGCGGTCCCAGCTCAGGCCCGGGGTGGCGTAGAAGCCATCCGACCAGAGCTGGACGCGCGCCAGGTAGGCCTTTTGCACCAGGTCGGCGAAAGGCAGCACGGTTTCGCCAGCGAACACGGTGCCGTTGGCCAGCACCACCTCGGACGAGGCGACGCCGAACGAGCGCGCGGCGAATTCCACCAGGCGCTGGCGCAGCGTGGCGGCGGCGTCCTGCGCGGCTTTGCCGTTCAGGTCCGCGCCGGTGGAAGCGGCGGTGGCGGAGGTGTTGGCGACCTTGCTGGTGTCGGTGGCGGAGGCGCGCACGCGCGACAGCGGGATGCCCAGTTCATGCGCCACCACCTGGCACACCTTGGTATTGATGCCCTGGCCCATTTCGGTGCCGCCGTGGTTCACCAGCACCGAGCCGTCGGTGTAGATGTGCACCAGCGCGCCGGCCTGGTTGAAGTGGGTGACGTTGAAGGCGATACCGAACTTGACCGGCGTCAGCGCCAGGCCCTTTTTCAGCACCGGGCTGGCTGCGTTGAAGGCGCGCACGGCGTCGCGGCGGGCGCGGTAGGCGGAATCGTCCTCCAGTTGCGCCACCAGGTCGTGGATCACATTGTCCACCACCTTCTGGCCGTACTGCGTGACGTTGCGGCCTTCCTCGTCGTTGCGGCCATAGAAGTTGACCTTGCGCACGTCCAGCGCATCCTTGCCCAGGTTGCGCGCGATTTCGTCGACGATGTATTCGATGGCGATGGCGCCCTGCGGACCGCCGAAGCCGCGGAAGGCGGTGTTGGACTGGGTGTTGGTCTTGCCCGCCATGGCGCGGATGTCGCAGTCCGACAGGTAGTAGGTATTGTCGAAGTGGCAGATGGCGCGCGTGGCGACCGGCGCCGACAGGTCGGCCGAGAAGCCGGCGCGCGTCACCATCTGCACTTTGGCGGCGGTAATCTGCCCCCGGTCGTCGTAGCCGATCTCGTACTCGTAGTAGAAGCAGTGGCGTTTGCCGGTCACCATCATGTCGTCGTCGCGGTCGGCGCGCAGCTTGACGGGGCGCTTCAGGCGGGCGGCGCTGACGGCGGCGCAGGCGGCCCACAGTGCGGACTGCGACTCCTTGCCGCCAAAGCCGCCGCCCATGCGGCGGCATTCCACCACCACCGCGTGCGATGGGTAGTGCAGGGCATGCGCTACCACATGCTGCATTTCGGTCGGATGCTGGGTGGAGCAGTAAACGTGCATGCCGTTGCCTTCCTTCGGCACGGCGTAGGAGATCTGCCCTTCCAGGTAGAACTGCTCCTGGCCGCCCACATGCAGGGTGCCTTTCAGGATGTTCGGCGAACGCTCGAAGGCCGCCTGCGCGTCGCCGCGCGTCAGGCGCATCGGCGGCACCACGAAGGACTCGGCGTCGCGCGCCGCCTGCGGCGTGAGGATGGCGGGCAGCTCCTCGTACTGGACGTCGGCCTTGCGCGCCGCACGGCGCGCGTTATCGTGGGTGTCGGCTACCACGATAAAGATCGGCTGGCCGACGTACTCGACCTTTTGTTCGGCCAGGATAGGGTCGTCGTGGATGATCGGACCGCAGTCGTTGGTGCCCGGTATGTCCTGGTAGGTGAAGACGGCCACCACGCCCGGCATGGCGCGCACGGCGTCGAAATTGAGCGAAACGATGCGTGCGTGCGCCTTGGTCGACAGGCCGAGCGCGGCGTGCAGCGTGCCTTGCGCCTCGGGGATGTCGTCGGTGTAGACCGCTTCGCCCAGCACGTGCAGGATGGCCGATTCATGCGGGTGGCTTTGGCCGACTTCGGCCCAGCCTTTGGCGGCGCCGATGGTCATGAACGGTTCGGACTTGCTGTTCATGCAGCGGCTCCTTCCTTGAATGCGTAAGCGTTGACGTAGGTGTTCGGCAGCGCGTCTTGCGGACGGGTCTCCAGCCAGAAGCGGCGCAGCAGGTTCTGCGCGGTGCGCATACGGTAGTTGGCGGAGGCGCGCATATCGCTCAGCGGCGTGTA
Source organism: Pseudoduganella sp. (assembly GCF_041914865.1). Lineage (NCBI taxonomy): Bacteria > Pseudomonadati > Pseudomonadota > Betaproteobacteria > Burkholderiales > Oxalobacteraceae > Pseudoduganella > Pseudoduganella sp. Next base: position 19,430 of record NZ_JAYSCO010000017.1, read on the forward strand.
GTCGCGCGCCAGGGCATCCATGCCGGCGCGCAGGGTGGCTTCGTTCCACGGCTGGCCATTGATGGCGGCTTCCGCCTGCGGCGCGCGGCGCGAGGTGGCTGCCATGCCGCCGTAGGCGATGTGGGCGTTGCGCACCACGCCGCCTTCGAGCTCGATGGCGAACGCGGCGCAGACGGCGGAAATGTCCTGGTCGTAGCGCTTGGCCAGCTTGTAGGTGCGGAATTGCTGGCCGGTTTTCGGCGCCGGGATGCGCACCGCCTCCACGAACTCGCCCGGCTGCCAGTCCTTCTTCATGTAGTCGAGGTAGAAGTCCTGCAGCAGCAGGACGCGCTGGCCCTTGTCCGAGCGCAGCACGATCTCGGCGCCTAGCACGATCATCCACGGCGCCGAATCGCCGATCGGCGAACCGTTGGCGACGCTGCCGCCCAGGGTGCCGGTGCTGCGGATCGGCTGCGAGGCGAAACGCTGCCACAGCTCGTGCAGCGAGTCGTTCGGGTACAGCGCGAGGACGGCGCGGTAGGCGTCGTCCAGCGAGACGGCGGCGCCGATTTCCAGCTTGCCGTCCACGGTGGCGATGCGGTGCAGCTCCTGCACCTGGCGCGTGTAGATCACGTCGCCCAGGTTGCGCATCTGCTTGGTGACCCACAGGCCGACGTCGGTGGAGCCGGCCAGGATGGTGGCGGCCGGCTTGGCGGCGCGCAGGGCCGTCATTTCAGCCAGCGTGCGCGGGGCGTGGAAAGTCTGTCCGTCGTGGGTGTAGCTGAACATGCTGTCTCGTTGCAGGCCTTGCAGGGTGCTTTTCAGTGCGGCGCGGTCGAAGCCGACCGCCGGCAGCTCGCCCATGCGGGCGGCGGCGTCGATAATGGGGCGGTAACCGGTGCAGCGGCACAGGTTACCGGACAATGTCTCGTCGATCGTCTTGCGGCACGGTGGCTGGCTGCTGCCCTCCTGCTTCAGGTACAGACTCCACAAGGACATGGCGAAGCCGGGCGTGCAGAAGCCGCATTGCGAGCCGTGGCATTCCACCAGGGCTTCCTGCACGGGATGCAGGCCGCCATCGGGCTGTTTCAGGTCTTCCACCGTGAAGACCGCCTTGCCGTCCAGCGTGGGCAGGAACTGGATGCACGAATTGACGTTGCGCAGTTCCAGTTCACCGTCCACCAGCGAGCCGACGACGACGGTGCAGGCGCCGCAGTCGCCTTCGGCGCAGCCCTCCTTGGTGCCGGTGCAGTGCAGGTCCTCCCGCAGGTGCTGCAGCAGGGTGCGGGTGGGGGCGGCGGAATCGACTTCCTGCACGCGCCCCTGGTAGAAGAAACGAATCGGTTGGGACATCTTTACTACTCCTTGCTTCAACCTGGGATGTAAATCAATTTGAACAGGAACACGCCAGCGACACACCAGATCATGGCGCTGACTTCTTTGTATTTCCCGGTCAGGAGTTTCAGGCCGGCGTAGCTGATGAAGCCCAGCGCCAGGCCGTTGGCGATCGAATAGGTGAACGGCATGACCAGCGCGGTGACGACAGCCGGCACGCTCTCGGTGGTCTCCGCCCAGTTGACCTCGGCCAGTTCGCGCAGCATCAGGCAGGCGACGAAGAACAGGGCAGGGGCGGTGGCATAACCCGGCACCACGCCGGCCAGCGGCGCGATGAACAGCGCGGCCAGGAACAGCATGGCCACGGTGACGGAGGTCAGGCCGGTGCGCCCGCCCGCCTGCACGCCCGCCGCGCTTTCGATGAAGGCGGTGGTGCTGGAGGTGCCCATGACGGAGCCGGCGATAATGGCGCCGGAATCGGCCAGCAGGGCCTTGTTCATATTCTTCGGCAGTTTGCCGTCTTTCATCAGGCCGGCGCGCTGGGCCACACCCATCAGGGTACCGGTGGCGTCGAACAGTTCGACCAGGAAGAACACCATCACCACGGTGAACAGGCCGTGCGACACGGCACCCACGATATCGAGCTGCATGGCCGTTGGCGCGATGGACGGCGGCGCTGACACAACGCCATGGAACTCATTCCCGCCGAAGAAGAAGCTGAGGACGGTGACCGTCATGATGCCGATCAGCAGGGCACCGGTCACGCGCAGGCGGTCCAGCGCAACGATGACCAGGAAGCCGACGATGGCCAGGATAGGCGCCGGCTTGTGCAGGTCGCCCATGGTGACGAAGGTGGCCGGGCTGGAGACAACGATGCCGGCATTTTTCAGCGAGATCAGCGCCAGGAATAGGCCGACGCCCGCCGGAATGGCGATGCGCAGCGACTGCGGGATGGCGTTCATGATCTGCTCGCGGATGCGCAGCAGGCTGACGATCATGAAGCAGCAGCCGGAAATGAACACCGCACCCAGCGCGGCCTGCCACGGAAAGCCCATGCCCTGCACCACGCCGTAGGCGAAGTAAGCATTCAGGCCCATGCCGGGCGCCAGGCCGATAGGGAAGTTGGCATACAGGCCCATGATCAGGGTGCCGACGGCGGCTGCGACGCAGGTCGCCACAAAGACCGCATCCTTGGGCATGCCCGCATCGCCCAGGATGGATGGGTTGACGAAGATGATGTAGGCCATCGTCAGGAAGGTGGTGAGTCCGGCCAGGACTTCGGTGCGCACGTTGGTGCCGTGCTCACTGAGCTTGAAATAGTTTTCCAGGAATTGCATTTTGCTTTGTCTCCGTTTAGTTTTTTTCGCCCGAAACTCCGCCTCTCCGGGCGGACAAATGTGGCGTCCTCGCGCTGCGTTGATCAGGTTTCGCTGACGGCCTCCTTTTCAGCTGGGGTGCTGTTGTGCGCGCGGAACTGGCGCAGGAAGGAGAGCAGGATGCGCGCCGACAGGTCGGCATCATCGTCGGTCATGGTCTCCAGCGGGTTGTGGCTGATGCCGCCGTTGCCGCAGCGCGTGAAGAGCATGGCGACGTCGGTCACGCGCGCCATCAGCATGGCGTCGTGGCCGGCACCGGATGCCAGCTCGAAAGCCGGAATACCGTGGCGTTCCGTGGCGGCGGCCAGCTGTTCCATCAGCCATGGCGCACATGGCGCGCAATCGGCAGCCACGGTCTGCTCAATTTCATATGTGATGTGGCGGGATTCGCACACTTTTTCGATGTGGGCCAGGATGTCGGCCACGGCGGCGTCGCGCGCCTCGTTGTTGGCGGCGCGGATATCGAGCGAGAGGGTACAGGCGCCCGGGATGACGTTGGTGGAGCCGTTCGGCACCTGCAGCTGGCCGACGGTGCCGACCAGGGCCGATTCCTGGTCGCGCGCGCAGCGCTGCTCGACGTACAGCACGATTTCGGCAGCGGCAACGGCGGCATCCTTGCGCATCGGCATAGGGGTGGTGCCGGCGTGGCTGGCCACGCCTTTGAGGTTGACCAGGTAACGCTTGCTGCCCGCGATAGAGGTGACGATGCCGACCGGCAGGCCGCGCTCCAGCAGCACCGGGCCCTGTTCGATATGCACCTCCACAAAGCCCAGCAGCTCGGCCGGATCGCGCGCAATGGCGGCGATGCTGTTCACGTCCTGGCCCGCTTCCGTCAGCACGTCGCGCAGGGCGATGCCGTCGCGGTCGCGCAGGTCCAGCAGCTTGGGATCGAACTGGCCGATCACGGCGCTGCTGCCGAGGAAGGTGCTCTTGAAGCGCACGCCTTCCTCCTCCGCAAAGCCGATCACCTCCAGATGGAAGGGCAGCGTTTCGCCATGTTCATGCAGGTGCTTGACGACCGCGATGGCGGTCAGGATGCCCTGGCGGCCGTCGTATTTGCCGCCGTTTCGCACCGTGTCGTAATGCGAGCCGGTGAGCAGGGTGCGCGCCTGCGGATCGGTCGAGAGGTAGCGGCCCACCACATTGCCCACCGCATCGATATGGGCATGCATGCCGGCTTCGCGCATCCACTGCGCCAGCTGCACGGCGGTGCGGCGGTGGGTCGGCGTCATATAGGTGCAGGTCAGGCCCTGCTCGTCCTCGCTCCAGGCGCCGATCTCCTCGGACCAGGCCATGATGTCGCGCCCCATGTGCGGCACGTACTGCAGCACCGCGTTCAGGCGCATTTCCGCGATGCGGTGGATCTGGCGCAACGCCTCGCGCTGCTCATCCTCCACCTGATTGCGCAGGCGGCGGCGGAAGGCGGCGATGATGGCCTGGCGCGACAGGCCCTTGCCGTCGCCGCCTTTCACCGCCAGGATGAAGGGGAAGCCGAACCTGGCGTTGTAGGCTGCGTTCAGTTCCTGCAGGGCGGCGAATTCCTCCGGCGTGCACAGGTTCAGGCCCGCCTTGGACTGCTCACCGGTGGATTCCGGCGTCAGCTCGCCCGCCACCGCAGCCTTGCCCGCCAGCTCCGGGTGGGCGCGGATCAGGCTCATTTGCTCGTCGTAGGTAGCGCGCGAGACCACCTTCTGCAGGCCCAGTTTCAGTTCATCGATGGTGCGGAAAGGGCGCTGGGCGGCCGCGCGCTGCGGAATCCAGGGCGAATGCTCGTACAGCCCGTGCAGCAGTTCGGTGAAGGTATCGGCATCGCAGTTGTTCAGTTGCTTGAGGCTCGTCATCGTGCATCGGGCCGCCGCTGGCAGCGGCCCGCTCCATGTTGGGTATTCGGGGAATGTTGAATTGATATTAGATGCCCGGCGCGCCCGAGTTATATCGCTGGGCTGATATCGCCTATTTCTGCATCAGCCGCGCGGCCGCGCTGACCTGGGCGCGCAGCCACTTATGCTCGGTGGCGTGGTGGGCGCGCTCGTGCCATAGCTGGTAAAAGCTCAGGGGAGGGAAGTCCAGCGGCACTTTGTAGGACTTCAAACCCAGCAAATTTTCATAGAAGCTGGCGAACTGCTTGCCCGATGTGAGCACCAGATCCGTTTGCTGGACGATGTAGGGCAGCATGCGAAAGTGTGCCGATTCCACAACAATATTCCGCTCCATATTCTTCTCGGCCAGGAAGGAATCGATATTGCCGTGGTAGCCGGGCAGGATCTGCGCTGGTCCGACATGAGGCAGCATCAGGTATTCCTCCGGCGTCATGCCGTCTTTCGCGGTGCGCCGCGCATAGGCGCTGTTGGCGCGCATCAGGCACACGATCGGGTCGTCGAACAGCTTGGATATATGAAGGTGCTGGGGCGGTTCGTCCCAGTTGCCGACCACCAGGTCCAGCTCCCCATCCGACAGCAGGCGCACGTAATCGACATCCGGAACCAGCGAATGGATAACCAGCCGGCTCTTGGGCGACTCGCGCCGCAGGCGGGCGATCACCTCGGTGAAGAACTGCGTGTTCATATAGTCCGGCGCCGCGATATGGAAGGTGCGCGCCTGCTCGGCCGGCACAAAGGCGGTTTTGGGGCTGAACAGGCTCTCCGCCTCGTCCAGGATGCGTTTCGCGGTCTTCAACAGGCTCTCGCCGTGTTGCGTCGGCACCATACCGCGCCCGCCGCGCACCAGCAGCGGATCGCCGGTCAGATCGCGCAGCTTGCGCAGCGAGCCCGAGATGGAGGGCTGCGGCTGGTTCAGTTTGAGGGCCACACGCGACACGTTTTTCTCCACCAGCAGCAGGTAAAGAATGCGGATCAGATGGATATCGAGATGCTCAGGCAACCTGGACATGGGGGTCTCCGAATATTAGTTATTTAGATTTATGCATGAAAGGGTCGCACCTTCCGGGCCGTCAAACTATATGTTTTCCGCTATGCGAGTTATATACGAAACAGAAGGTCTCCCGCGCCCGCAACCGATATCGTTCCATCCACGCTGGTCGTAGCGGCAGCGATACAACGACCGTTTGGTCCATCTGAATTGCCCGCCAGAGGCAGATGGACAGACTCTCAGGAAGAAAAACATGGAGACATTATTCGGACCCTATGGGGTGGAGTGGCTAAACCTGCTGGTACGCTGGCTGCACCTGATCACCGGGATCGCCTGGATCGGCGCCTCGTTCTACTTCGTCTGGTTGGACAACTCGATCCGCCCGCCCAAGCCCGGCAGCCCGCTGGCCAAGAAAGGCGTGAGCGGCGAACTGTGGGCCGTGCACGGCGGCGGCTTCTACAACCCGCAGAAGTACCTCGTCGCCCCGGAAGAACTGCCGGAAGACCTGCACTGGTTCAAATGGGAAGCCTACGCCACCTGGATCAGCGGCTTTGCCATGCTGTTCATCGTCTACTACTTCAACGCCTCGGCCATGATGATCGACAAGAGCGTGGCCGACCTCACGTCCCTGCAGGCGATCGGCGTCGGCCTTGGCACCCTGGCCGGCGGCTGGCTCGTGTACGACGCGCTGTGCAAGACCAAGCTCGGAGAAAAGCCCGCCGCACTGGGCGTGGTGCTGTTCGTGCTGATCGTCGCCGCCGCCTATGTATTGACCCACACCCTGAGCGGCCGCGCCGCCTACATCCACGTCGGCGCCATGATTGGCACCATGATGGTCGGTAACGTGCTGTTCGTGATCATCCCCGGCCAGCGCAAGCTGGTGGAAGCGATGGAACGCGGCGAATCGCCCGACCCGATCTACGGCAAGCGCGCCAAAGTACGCTCGGTGCACAACAACTACTTCACGCTGCCGGTGCTGCTGATCATGATCAGCAACCACTACGCGATGACCTACAGCCACGCCTACAGCTGGCTGGTGCTGGCCGCCATCATGGCAGCCGGTGTTCTGATCCGCCACTTCTTCAACCTGCGCCATGCAGGCAAGGTATCGCCGGCGTACCCGATTGCAGGCGTGATCCTGCTGGCCGCAGTCGCTGTAGCGATTGCACCAGCGCCGCGCAAGGCAGTCGCCGCGCAAGCTGCCGCCGGCGCCGATGCCACCGCGCACGCCGCCCATGGCCCCGCCACCGGCGCACAGGGCGCAGCGCCAGTCCAGGCCACGCTGGCCAGCGTGCACCAGGTAATGGCCGCGCGCTGCGCTTCGTGCCACTCCGCCGCACCGACGCAGGCCGGCTTCGCCTCCGCCCCCGGAGGCGTCATGCTCGACACGCCGGAGCAGGTGAAGCAGCACGCCGCCAAGATCTACCAGCGCGCAGTGCAGAACAAAGATATGCCGCTGGCGAACATGACCCACATGACGGACGCCGAACGCGCAATGGTCGGCACCTGGTTCGAAGCAGGCGTCAACTGAAAGTAAAGGAAAGAGAAATGAGCAACGTAACTATCGACGGCTTCAACCTGACAGCGGAAGACGTGCTGGCCGTCGCCCGCAACGGCGCCAAGGTCGAACTCTCCGCCACCTCGCGCGCCGCCCTCAAGGAAAGCCGCGACTACATCGAATCGACCTGGATGCACGACGAAGCACCGATGATGTACAGTTTTAATACCGGCGTCGGCCTGCTGAAAGACACCCGCATCAAGGTCGAGCACATTGAGTTGTTCCAGACGCAGCTGATCAAAGCCCACAGCGGCGGCATCGGCGAACCGTTCTCCGAAGAAGTCGGCCGCGCCACCATGCTGTTGCGCGCCAACGCCTTCGCCAGCAACTATTCCGCCCCGCGCGTGGAAGTGGTGGACCGCCTGCTGGCCTTCATCAACGCCGGCATCCACCCGATCATGCCGCAGAAAGGCTCGGTCGGCGCCTCCGGCGACCTGGCCCCGCTGGCCTACCTGGCCGCCGCCGTAGCAGGTTTCGACGAAGCTGAAGTGATGTACAAAGGCGTGCGCATGCCCGCCGCCGAAGCCATCACCAAAGCCGAAATCGGCCCCGTCAAGTTCGACCTCAAAGCCAAAGACGCCTCCGCCCTGATCAACGGCTGCACCGCCTCGCTGGCGGTCGCCGTGCTGGCCGCCAAAGACGCGCGTGATTTGTTGACCGACGCCTGCCTCTCGCTCGGCCTGACGCTGGAAGCCATGCGCGCCGAAATGTCCGCCTTCGACCCACGCATCCAGCAAGCCCGCCCGCACCCTGGCCAGATCAAGACCGCCGCCGTGGTACGCAAGCTGCTGAAAGGCTCCACCCGCACCAGCCACGAAGCGCGCGCCGTGCAATTCCCCGATGAACTGCGCCGCACCGACATTCCCTACACCCCGCGCATCCAGGACGTCTACTCGCTGCGCTGCACACCGCAAGTGTATGGCCCCGTGTTCGACGCGCTGGATTACATCGACAACATCGTCAAGAACGAGATCAACTCCGCCACCGACAACCCGCTCATTTTCGGCAAAGATGGCGGCGGCTTCGAGATTATCTCCGGCGGCAACTTCCACGGCCAATACCTGGCGCAGGCGATGGACTTGCTGGCCATGGCCATCACCGACCTTGGCAGCATCTGCGAACGCCGCGTCGCCCGCCTGATCGACCCGACGCTATCGTGGGGGCTGCCGCGCAACCTCATGTCCGGGCTGCGCGGCGTGAACACCGGCTACCCGGTGGTGCAATGCTCGCTCAGCTCACTGGTGATGGAAAACCGCACGTTGTCGATGCCCGGCAGCGTCGACTCCATCCCATCGAAGGGCAATAGCGAAGACCACATTTCCAACTCCACCTGGTGCGCCCGCAAGGCCCACACCGTGGTGCAGAACACCCAGTACATTGTGGGCGTAGAGATGCTGCTGGCCGCGCAAGCGCTGACGATGACCGAAGGGCTGCTGCCCGGCTTCAAGCTCGGCGAAGGCACACAAGCCGCATACGACGAGATCCGCAAGCAGATCCCCGCCTGCCTGGAGGGCGACCGCTGGTTCCACAACGACATCCAGGTAGCGCACAGCTTCGTCACCAGCGGAACGGTGCGCCAAGCTGTCACAGCCAAGGTGGGGGAGTTCGTCTAAGGCCAGTTGCCCAAAAAACCGGTGCCAAAAACCGGTGCCGGTGCCAAAAACCGGTGCCAGGTCTGTCATTTGGACACGCGAGATGCTTCTTTGATCTACCTCAATACAAAAAAATTGCACCTTTTGCGTATTGAGAAAAATCAAATGATAGCGTTAGCTGTCCAAATGACAGACCTGGCACCGGTTTTGGGGGCAGGGAAAGTAGATGATTTCGTCTAAGGTGGAAATTGGTGATTCTTTACTGGCGGCAAGATGGTAATCTCGCGCCATGAAAATTCAGACTCTGAAATCGATATTACTGAAGGTGGTGATGGGACTGGTTCTACTAGCTGTCCTGTCGCTATTAGTCCTAGTCCTTATAAACAGCAGAGATGAAAAGCCTTCCGCCGCAACGCTCAGTTTGACTAAGATCGCGGACAGCGCGCCGTCGATCAATGATACCGAGAATGCCTTCATCTATGTGATGGGGTTCGATGCCCCAGATGACGTCGAGCCCATGCCTGCAGGCGTCGCGAAGGTCGCGCAGTTGCGGTCGTTTATGGCCGCTGCTGGAACCCACGACCTGCCCCCTTCATCCGGTAACGCACGCCCGAATGCCGAGAAGCGAGATCCGCAACTGAACCAGCTCGCGGCAGTCTGCAAGAACGACAATCGCGGCTGTGCAAGCGAGATCCAGCGTTCCGTCGAGCACATTGAACACTGGATGCAAGCGCATGCGAAACTGATTCAACGCTATGAAAGTTTGCTGGAGTTCCGCCAATGGCATGAGTTGTGGCCAAGCGACCCCCGAACGCCGCATGCACCGTTCCGGCAAGTGCTGGAAGCCCAGCGCCTGGCACTGCTGAAAGCTTGGTTACGGGCGGACAAGGGCGACCAGTCGGGGAGTGTGCAACTGCTCGAAAAAGACCTGCAGTTCTGGCGCATGGTCCTGCGGGAAAGCTCCAGTGTCATCGTCAAGACGATCGCAGCGCGCGGTCTTGAGCAACATTTCGCGCTGGGAAACCTTGTTTCGCGCCGCATACAAGCTGCCCCACACGGTTGGCAAGTACCGTTCTCGCAGTCCGAACGCTCAATGGCGAAAGTCATGGCCAATGAATGGAAGTTCTTCAACCTGCATATGCAGCAAGCGGCAAGCGAGCTTGCGGGCGAGAGCAAATGGTCTGCGTTGCCTGGACAATTTACGTTCCAGCCGCAGGCGACCAGCAACACCCATGCGGAGCACATGCTTGGTTTGGCCAAGGTGTTCGATCTTGAGGTTGCGGCGATTCCCGCTGCTGTAGCAAAGTTGGCCGAATCCACGTCGCATTCACGCATCTACAACCCGGTCGGCAATGTGCTGGTAGAAGTGGGCGATCCGCAGTTGTTCGCCAAATATGGCTACCAGGTGGCTGACCTGGAAGGCATGCGCAGGATGGCATTACTGGCGTCCCAACTGCGCCGCGAGGGGGCCACGGCCGAAGGCGTGTTGGCCGGCACCGGGACGAGCAAGCTGCGCGATCCGTACGATGGAAGCAGCTACGCTTGGATTCAGGAGAGTGGCACTTTGGCCTTCCACCGACCACATTCGCGCAGGCCTGATTTCGAATTGCTGTACTGAGAAATGCCAGAACCGGTGCCCAAAAACCGGTGCCAGGTCTGTCATTCGGACAGCGAAGCCATTTGTTTGATTTTTCTCAATACGCGAATACGGAGTTATTATCGTATTGAGGAAGATCAAATGATAGCGTTAGCTGTCCAAATGACAGACCTGGCACCGGTTTTAGAACCGGTTTTTTGACGGCGGCTTTAGCGCCCTTAGCGCCGGTGCTTCGCGAGGAAGTCGAGAACCATGCGGCTGGCGTCCGGACCGGGCTTTGCGTTGAAACGAAGCGTCGGGTCGCCGCCGCTCCAGGCGTGCCCCAGGCCTTCAATATGGGCGACGCGCAAGATGACTTTTCGCCCTGTTGCGTAATCCTGGATCAGGTGTGCATGGCGTGAACCGTTGCGGACGGCCGGCTTGCTGTCCACGCGGGTTGGCTGCGCGCCTTCCATTCCATTCAGCAGCAACCATTGGTGCACCAGCTGCTGCTGGTTCACGGGGCGCACCACGCGGTCGTCGCTGCCCTGGATGAGCAGGGCGGGCATGGCCGGCATGCCGTCTGCGCTTCGGCGCTGAAGCAGATGCCTGATTGCTGCCGTAGCCTGCACTCCATCGCCATGGTGCATTACGCGCAAGGCTCCGCCAGAGCCGTGTCCGGCGCCGAAAATTGGACCAGAGTGCATCGCTACGGCGGCAATCAGCTCGGGATGGTTTATTGCCAGCACCGCCGCCATCCCCGCGCCCGCCGACAGGCCGCAGGCGTAGATGCGACGGCGGTCAATCGGGTACTGTTCGCAAATGCTGCGCACGAGGTTCGCCAGCATGGCAGTCTCGGCCTCGCCCCGTTGCACGGCCGGTTCGTACCAACGCCAGCAGCGGTGCGCCTGCGTCCGCAACGCTTGCTGGGGATACAGCACGGCAAAGCCTTTTTGTTCGGCCAGCCAGTTCATGCGTGTGCCTTGGGCAAACTCGGTGGCGCTTTGCTGGCAGCCGTGCAGCATGACAAGCAACGGCAAGCCGGGTGTTGTCGCTTCGCCCGTGGGACGGTCGGGCAGGTACAGCCAGTAAGCCATGCGCTGTCCCTGGCTGTAGGTGTATTGCGCCAACCATTTCCCGGGAGCGGTCTGGGGCGCGGGCCGCGTCGGCTTTCGAAGTTCCAGCTGGGCGGCGGTTTTCGCTGCGGTCTTGGCCCGTCCCTTGCGTGCAGGTTTGCGCGGTTTGGGTGTGGTTGCTGCGACCAGGCGGGCCAGGCTGCGCAGCAATCTGAGTCCCGGAAGGGGCTTTGCCATGACTTCTCCTGCGCGTTATGTTGCGCTGCAATATATTCTGGGCGGCGCGCAAAGTCCGTGCGATGGCGAACGGTGTGTTTTTCTACCGTGCTCCACTGGTCTGGGCAATCCTCTAGCATTGCCATTCCTATAATTATTGCGAGAGTCAGTATGTTTTTGAAACCATTAAGGGTGGTTGGTGTTTGCGCGGCGTTGCTCGTGATGGGCGGCGCTGTAGCACAGGAAGATGCGGTGGGTGAGGTGGAATTGACGGATAAGCTGATCAGCATCAGCGGCAGCGGCCACCAGCGCACTTTCGCTTGCGACGGCCGCAAACTGGAAGTCGTCGGCACCGGCCACACCATCACGGCTACCGGTGTATGCAGTTCGGTCGAGATCCTGGGCGTAGGGAATGTGGTAAACGTGGAGGTGGCCCCGAAAGGCCGGCTTTCGATTACTGGCACTGACCACACTGTTCGCTGGAAGTCCCAGGGCAAGATCGCGCAAAGCGTGACCGGCACCGGCCACCGCGTCACCCGAATCAACTAGGCGAAGTTCGGGGTCAAGTTCGGGGTCAGGTCTGACATTCGGACACAGAGGACCAACCTTTGACAAATCTCAATACGCAAAATCGACTACTTTTGCGTATTGAGAAATATCAAATGATTGCGCTAGCTGTCCGATTGTCAGACCTGACCCCGAATTTGGGCGAGGTTGGTGGCGAGCTGGTTGTGGCGTTCGATCACCAGCGGGAGGTCGATGGTTTGCAGGATGCCGTCCTTTACCACGACCTTGCCGTTGATGATGCTGTAGCTGACGTTCGCCGGCGTGCAGAACACCAGCGCGGCTACGGGGTCGTGCAGGGCGCCGGCGAAGCCGATCTGGTCGAGCTTGAACATGGCGATGTCGGCGGACATGCCGGGCTTTAGCGCTCCAATGTCGTCGCGGTTCAGCACTTTTGCGCCGCCGAGCGTGGCCAGTTCCAATGCCTGGCGTGCGGTCATGGCGTCGGGGCCGAAGCCAACCCGCTGCAGCAGCATCGCCTGGCGTGCTTCGCCCAGCATGTGGGCGCCGTCGTTGGAGGCGCTGCCGTCGACGCCCAGTCCGACCGGTACGCCGGCATCCACCATCTTGCGGATCGGGGCGATGCCGGAGGCCAGGCGCATGTTTGAGCAGGGGCAGTGGGCGACGCCCGTTCCCGTTCGGGCGAACAGGTAGACGCCGTCGTCGTCCAATTGCACGCAGTGGGCGTGCCAGACGTCATGGCCTACCCAGCCGCAGTCTTCGGCGTATTCGGCGGGCGTCATGTTGAACTTCTCGCGGCTGTAGGCGATGTCGTTGACGTTTTCCGCCAGGTGGGTGTGCAGGGAGACGCCGTAGCTGCGGGCGAGCGATGCGGCTTCTTTCATCAGGTCGCGCGAGACGGAGAACGGCGAGCAGGGGGCGACGACGATGCGTTGCATGGCGTGGCGTTCTGCGTCGTGATAAGTTTCGATCAGGCGCTGGGTGTCTTTGAGGATGGCTTCCTCATCTTCCACCACTCGGTCGGGCGGCAGGCCGCCTTTCGATTGGCCTACGCTCATGGCGCCGCGGGCGGCGTGGAAGCGCATGCCGATCTTGCCGGCGGCTTCGATGCTGTCATCCAGCTTGCAGTCGTTCGGGTAGATGTACAGGTGGTCGCTGCTGGTTGTACAGCCGGAGAGGATCAGCTCGGACATCGCGGTCAGCGTCGAGACGTGCACCATCTCGGCCGTCAGGTTGGCCCAGATCGGGTAGAGGTTGGTGAGCCAGTTGAATAGCTCGCCGTCCTGCGCGGCGGGGATCACGCGCGTCAGGCTTTGGTACATGTGGTGATGGGTGTTGACCAGGCCGGGGATGACGACGTGTCCGGTGGCGTCGATCACTTCGTCGGCAGTTTGCGGCAGGTCGGCGCTAGCGCCAACCTGTTCGATCACATTGCCGCGCACGAAAATGGCGCCGTTGTCGATTTCGCGGCGCTGTTCGTCCATGGTGACGACAACGCGCGCATTCTTGATCAGTAGGGTTTTGGTCATTTGACTCGCTCGAAATGATTAAACACTGCGGAAACAATGCGCGCGGCACTGCGGAAACAATGTTGATGGTTTGGTTTAGCCGGCCTTTCGGATCAGCATGGGTTGGGGTACATCGTCTTCTTCGTCTTCGTCCACCACGGCGGCGGGGCGATCGGGCAGCACGAGGTTCAGCACGACCGCCATGATAGCGGCTGTGGAGATGCCGGAGCCGAAAATCTCGTGCACAAAGGGCGGCAGCTTGGACAGCAGTTCTGGTCGCACCGATACGGCCAGGCCGCAGCCGACGGAAACGGCGATCAGCAGGCCTGTGCGTTTGTCATGCTCGACGTGGGACAGCATCTGCACGCCGGCTGCGATGATCATGGCGAACATCATCAGGCCGGCGCCGCCCAGCACTGGCTGCGGGATCGTTACGACTACCGCGCCCAGCACGGGGAACAGGCCTGCCGCCGCCAGCATCACGCCGGTCAGCGCCACCACGTAGCGGCTTGCCACGCCGGTCAGCGAGATGACGCCGACATTCTGGGCAAAAGTTGATACCGGCGGTGCGCCCAGCACGGAGACGAAGGCGGAACCCAGGCCGTCGCACAGCACGCCGCGGCACAGCAGCTTGCCCTTCATCTTGGTGTTGGTGGCGGAACCGAGGGCCATGAAGGTACCGGTGGTTTCCACGATGGTGACGATGTAGGCGAGCGACATGGCGAGAATGCCGCTGATCGGGAAGGTCATGCCAAAGTGCAGCGGTTGCGGTACGGCGAAGACTGCTGCTTTCTGCACGGTGGAGAAGTCCACCAGGCCGAGGAACAGGCAAACGGCGTAGCCGATGGCGATGCCAATCACCACGGCAGCTGCGGAGATGATGCCTTTCCCGAACTGCACGAGCGCGATCACAACTGCCAGTACGAACAGGGCGATGCCAAGGTTAGTCGGGTCGCCGTAGCTGGCGCCGGCGCCTTTGCCGCCGGCGGCCCAGTCCACCGCGACGGGCACGAGGGACAGGCCGATCATCGTCACCACGACGGCGGTGACCTGGTGCGGGAACAGTTTGCGGATCTGCGGCATGAAGAAGCTGCCCAGGATCATGATCGCGGATCCCGCCAGCGAGGAGCCGAGGATGCCGGGCACGCCATGCTCAAAACCGATGCTGATGGCGGCGCCGACGAAGGCGAAGCTGGTGCCCATTACGCATGGCAGGCGGATGCCGACCGGTCCCACGCCAATGCATTGGATGGCGGTGACGATGCCGGAGCCGAGCAGGGCGGCGTTGACCAGCGCGACGATCTGGTCGGCGGGGAGCTTGAGGACGGCGCCGACCACCAGCGGCACGGCAATGATGCCTCCCAGTGCGGCAAGCATATGCTGGGCGGCCAGCAGGGTGGTCGTGATGGGAGGGGGACGGTCGTCCACTTTGTATAGCAGGTTGTTCATGGTGTCTCCATTTGTGCTATCCGGTTTATGGCAGGGTCAGGCCCTTTGGGCCTGCCCCGTCTTAGAAGTGGTACTCGGCGCGGATCATTGGCGTTTTGGCGGTGCTGCCGGGGATGTTATGCGGATTCCCGAACTTGTTGCGCCAGTATTGGTATTCGAGGCCGACCTTGAAAGTATTGGCCTTGGCGCCCAGGTGCGGGCTTACGTCATACATCACCTGCGCATCAATGTTCACCTCCGGCGACGTCTGCCCACCGAATTCGTCTTTGCCTTTCTGGCCGATCCAGTTGGCGAAGCCTTCGAAACTGAAGCCCGCACCAAGGGGGATACCCCAGGCGGCGCTCAGCATGGCGTGCGTGTCGTAGGAATAGCGTTTGGTGATGCCTTTCGGCTGGTTGCTTTCCCACAGGACCAGCAGGCTGACATTCAGGAAGCCCGGCACGTCCAGCATCAGGGTAGGGCCAGCCACCGCCATCCGCTTGCGCGAGTTGTAGCTGTCGTCGTTCTTGGTATTCCAGTCGAAGCCTGCGGTCAGGCCGACGCCGCGCACGGGACCGAATTTGAAGTCCTTGCCGGACACTTTGCCCAGGTCCAGTGTGTGGCGATACAACAAATAGGCCTCGTGGGCGTTGTTGTCGGTGCTGTCGGAGCGCAGGAAGTCGAGGTTCATGTAGTTGCCGCCGTATTTGTAACCGTCGGCATAAGTCCAGCTCAGGATCTGCTTGTTGATGTCTTTCGGGTTGTACGGTTCCGCGTACTTCGACCCGGCGCGGTAGCCAATCGAGGTGTCGCTCCATTCGGCGGCCATGGCTGGCTGGGCGCCCATGGCCAGGCCAAGAACGGCAATAGTCCCCGCCGCCGCGACGCGTAATGCTTGCTGCATGTTGTCTCCTGTATTTTTTGATATGGAATCCCGATTATGTCCGCCTGGCTCATGGTTGATATTCACGGGCGTGTATATATCGCGCGGGCCAGCCCTATAAGATCGACCCATCACTAAGAGGAGACATGATGGGCAAACTGAGTACACACGTCCTGGATATCACCCAGGGCAAACCCGGCGCGGGCGTGAAGGTGAAACTGTTCCGCGTGGACGGGGGCGAGAAGACGCTGCTGAAAACCGCCGTCACCAACCTGGACGGCCGCTGCGAGCAACCGTTGTTGGCTGGCGACGAGGTAAAGCGCGGCAAATATGAGCTGGTGTTCGCGGCGGGCGACTATTTCGCGGGCCAGGGCGTCAGCCTGCCGGACCCGCGCTTTGTTGACGAAGTGATCATCGCTTTCGGCATCGCCGATCCGGCGGCGAACTACCACGTGCCGATCGTGGTGTCGCCGTGGGCTTACTCGACTTACCGGGGAAGCTAAGCCATGCAGCAAGACGTCAAGGCGTTCCGCGCCAGCATCCTGTACTTCACGGCCGATCCTGCGCTCAGCGACAAGGCCCATTCCTGGCATGAGGACGGCCTGCTGGTGCTGCGCGACGGCCGTGTGCAGGCGGCGGGTGACTATGCGCAGCTGAAGGATACGCTGCCACCGGGCACCCAGCTGCGCGATTATCGCGGCAAGATCATCATGCCGGGCTTTATCGATACCCACATCCACTACCCGCAGACGGACATGATCGCATCGCCGGCGCCGGGCCTGCTGCCGTGGCTGGATACCTACACCTTCCCGACCGAACGCCAGTTCAAGGACCCGGCGCACGCGCGCGGGGTGGCGGATTTCTTCGTCAAAGAGCTGCTTCGTTGCGGCACCACCACAGCCATGGTGTACTGCACCGTGCACCAGGAGTCGGTGGATGCCTTCTTCGGCGCGGCGGAAGCCTATGACCTGCGCATGGCAGCTGGCAAAGTGATGATGGACCGGCACAGTCCCGAATTCCTGCAGGATACGGCGGAAAGCGGGGCGCGCGAGAGCGAGGAGCTGATCCACCGCTGGCACAACAAGGGTCGCAATATGTACGCCCTCACGCCGCGCTTCGCCCCGACGTCGACCGAGGCGCAACTGCAGATGTGCGGCGAACTGGCGCGCGCCTATCCGGACACCTACGTCCAGACCCACGTGGCCGAAAACACCGATGAAGTGGCATGGGTCAAATCGCTGTTCCCGGATGCTCGCAGCTACCTCGACGTCTACGACAAGGTCGGCCTGCTGCGCCCGCGCTCGATGTACGCGCATTGCATCTGGCTGGATAACGAAGACCGCGCGCGCATGGCCGCCACCGGCGCTGCCGTCTCCATGTGCGCGACCTCCAACCTGTTCCTCGGCAGCGGCCTGTTCGACTTCGCCGCGGCTGACCGCCAGCAGGTTGCGCTCTCGCTGGCGACCGACGTCGGCGGCGGCACGTCCTTCTCCATGCTGCAGACCATGAACGAAACCTACAAGGTCGCGCGCATGGGCGGCACCCACCTTCCGGCGCTGCGCATGTTCTACCTGGCCACGCTGGGCGGCGCGCGCAGCATGCAGCTGGAGGGCGTCGTCGGTAGCTTCGTGCCCGGCACCGAGGCGGACTTCATCGTCCTCGACCCGAAAGCCACGCCGCTGCTGGAGCGCCGCACCACGCGCTGCAACAGCCTGGAGGAACTGCTGTTCGCGCTGGCGCTGCTCGGCGACGACCGCACTATCGCCGCCACCTATGCCGCTGGTAAGCAGGTCCACCAGCGCGGCGAGTAATCTGTCTGCCTGCCGGCCGAGCATTCGCAACGCGCCGGCAATCCCACCTTGCGTGAGAATCTGCGCATTTTCTGCTTGAGCAAAATGATATTCTTCTGCCGGCCCGCACTCCTGCGGTCGAAAGATCTCAGATCACGCTCAATGCATGAAGACAATCCTGTTAGCCCTGACCTTGTTCTTTCCTTTTCTGGTGAACGCTGCGGATGTCTCATTGAAGGAAGGCCAGACATGGGCGTACACCGCCCGGCCAGGTGAAAGCGGCTCTACGCTGACGGTGCTCAAGATTGAGCAGTACAAGGACCTCGGGCAAGTGGTTCACGTCAGACTGGACGGCATACAGATGCGCAATCCCGTCAAGGGGAACATCATCACGGACATCCCCCATTTGCCGTTTCGCGCCTCTGCGGTGAAGCGAAGCGTAACAAAGCTTTTGCACCAGTCGTCGCCGGTCCCTGGTTTCAAGGACGGCTACGATATACGCTAATGTTGATTTGCTGTATTAAATTGAATTTTTTAAACCTGCTTAAATAAATTAATGTACAAAGAAATCAAGTCTTACTCAGTCGTTGCCTTATCTTTGGTAATTGCAAACTTAACCTCCGGTTGCGGTACATTGCCGACCTATGTTTCTTATGAGGGCGAACGACTTCCACCTTCATCTGAATCAAAAATTGTCGGGAATAATGATGAAAGTCATAAGCTCCTCAAAGGACTCAATCGATACGTCATGCTTGTGTGCGTCAACGGAAAGTCGACAAAAGGCCCGATACTTACCACCGCAGCAATTGCATATCCATTTGACGCAGCTTTGAAACCAGGTAGAAACTACGTCGGTGTGCTTTACGGCTACCTGGGCACATTTGCGGCGGGGAGCTTATGGCTGGACGCCGAACCCGGACACACTTATAAGGTAGAGCATAGTGTGTCCGAGAAAAAGGTTTATTTTTCGATACATGATGTTATTGATAATAAGGTGGTTGGAGGTGGTGTTGGAACGGAGCCTAGTGGTTCGGCTTTAGACATGAACTGTGACAAGGTGGTTGAAAAGGTTAAGGCAAGCGAGTCTCAATTTAGGTATGTAGAGATATACCGCTAGAGCTACTCAGATTTCACGATCAAGGCCGACGGGTGATGATTTCAATCTTCTTGGTCATCTCTAAGGACGTTTGCTGAGAATGGTTGCATTGAAGTTAACGGTTGTTCGTTTCCTGACGCTAGCCCTTCGTTAAAAAAAAGACGCCGGTTGGAGGACCGGCGTTAAAAGAGAAAGTCTGTACGGTGTTGCTTACTGCGGCCAGATCTCGGCCAGGCGCAGCAGGTTGGTGCTGCCGGGCTGGCCGAACGGCGTGCCGGCGGCGATGGCGATGTGGTCGCCGGGTTGGACGAAGCCTTCGCGCAGCGCGGTGCGGCAGGCTGCGGCGACCATTTCATCGACGCTGTTCACGTCTTTGCTGACGGTGCTGTGCACGCCCCAGGCGAGCGCCAGGCGGCGGGCGGTTTCGGGTTTTGGGGTGATGCTGACGATTGGCGCCATCGGGCGTTCGCGGGCTGTGCGCAGGCTACTGTGGCCTGATGTGGTGTAGGCGACCATGGCTTTGGCGCCCATGATGCGGGCGGCGTCGCGCATGGCGGCGCTGATGGCGTCGCCTTTGTTGGGCAGCGGTGCCTGGTGCTGGGCTTCGATCATGGCGGGGTACAGCGGGTCGCGTTCCACTTCGGAGATGATGCGGTTCATGATCGAGACGGCTTGCACCGGATACGCGCCGCTGGCGGATTCGGCGGACAGCATGACGGCGTCGGCGCCTTCGTAGACTGCGTTGGCGACGTCGGAGGCTTCGGCGCGGGTTGGCACCGGGGCGTTGACCATGGATTCGAGCATCTGCGTGGCGACCACCACTGGTTTGCCGTGCTTGCGGCACAGGCGCACGATGCGCTTTTGTACGCCGGGCACGCGTTCGGGCGGCAGCTCTACGCCCAGGTCGCCGCGTGCGACCATGATGGCGTCCGAGACGCGCACGATTTCTTCCAGGCGGTCCAACGCGGCGGGCTTTTCGAGCTTGGAGAGGACGCCGGCGCGGCCGGCTACGATCTCTTTGGCTTGCACTACGTCTTCTGGCAACTGCACGAAGGAGAGGGCGATCCAATCTACGCCGAGGCTTAACGCGAAATCCAGGTCGGCGCGGTCTTTGGTGGTGAGCGCGGGGATGGGCAGCACGGCGTCGGGTACGTTCACGCCTTTGCGGTCGGACAGCACGCCGCCGTTCACCACCCGGGTGCGGATGGTACCGGCGTCACTGGCGAGGACTTCGAGGCGAATGCGGCCATCATCGAGCAGCAGCGATTGGCCGGCGCTGACGGCGGCGAACAGTTCGGGGTGCGGCAGGCAGACGCGCGAGGCACTGCCGGGTGTCGGTGCCTGGTCCAATTGGAACTCGGCGCCTTCGCGCAGGGTGACTTTGCCGCCGTCGAACTGGCCGATGCGCAGCTTGGGCCCTTGCAGGTCGGCCAGGATGGCGATGGGCCTTCCCAGTTCGCGTTCGATGGAACGCACGATGCCGTAGCGGGCTGCGTGGTCGGCGTGGCTGCCGTGGCTGAAATTGAAGCGGAACACATCGGCCCCGGCTTCGAACAGCGCCTTGATGGTGGCGTGGTCGGAACTGGCCGGGCCCAGGGTGGCTACGATTTTGGCTTTGCGTTCTCGGCGCATGTTTGGGGGTCTCTCTTATTATTGAATCAGGATGGCGCGGAAGTCGTTGACGTTGGTGCGGGTCGGCCCGCTCACGACCAGGTCGCCGAGTGCGCTGAAGAAGCTGTAGGCGTCGTTGTTGGCCAGCAGGTGCTTGCCGCTGACGCCTTGCGCGGCGGCGCGTGTGAGCGAGTCGGGGCCGTAGACGGCGCCAGCGTTGTCTTCGGAGCCGTCGATGCCGTCGGTGTCGCAGGCGATGGCGTGCACGTTGGCGGCGCCTTCCATCGCCAGTGCAAAGCTGAGCAGGAATTCGACGTTGCGGCCGCCGCGCCCGTTGCCGCGCACGGTGACGGTGGTTTCGCCGCCGGACAGGATGACGCAGGGGCGGGCGAACGGTTGGCCGCGCGTCAGCACCTGGCGCGCCATGGCGGCGTGCATCAGGCCGATGTCGCGTGCTTCGCCTTCGATCCCGTCGGACAGGATGTAGGGCGTGATGCCGAGCGTGCGGGCTTTGGCGGCGGCGGCTTCCAGTGCGTGCTGCGCGGTGGCGATCACGTGGTGGCTGTGGCCTTCAAAGCGGGCGTCGCCTGGCTTGGGCGTTTCGCTGGCGGGCGATTCAAGGTGGGCCAGTACGCTTGCCGGCACGTCGATGTCGTACTTGCGCAGGATGGCCAGCGCTTCGGCGCTGGTGGTTGCGTCGGGCAGGGTGGGGCCGCTGGCGATCACGCGCGGGTCGTCGCCCGGCACATCGGAGATCAGCAGCGTTACCACGCGCGCTTTGCCGCAGGCCAGTGCCAGGCGGCCGCCTTTGATGGCTGACAGGTGCTTGCGCACGCAGTTCATTTCGCCGATGGCGGCGCCGCTGCGCAGCAGCGCCTTGTTCAGGGCCTGTTTTTCGGCCAGGGTGATGCCTTCGGCGGGCAGCGCGAGCAGGGCGGAGCCGCCGCCGGAAATCAGGCACAGGACCAGGTCATCCGCGGTCAGGTCGTGCACCATGTCGAGCATGCGTGCGGCGGCCTTCTGTCCCGCGTCGTCCGGCACTGGATGTGACGCTTCGACCACTTCTATGTGTTTCGTTTCGGCGCCGTGGCCGTAACGCGTCACTACCAGGCCGGACAGCGGGCCGGTCCAGCTGCGTTCCACAGCTTGTGCCATCGCGGCCGCACCTTTGCCTGCGCCGATGACGAGGGTCCTGCCGCTCGCGGGCGGCGGTGGCAGGAAGTCTTGCACCAGGTTGCGCGGGTGGACTGCGCTCACTGCTGCGTCGTACAGGTCCAGCAGGAGCTGGCGGGGTGCGGTCGCGGTCATGGTGCTTAGCCTTGTGCGATTTTGTGGTTGGACATCAGTTCGATGGCCTGGCACAGGGCGGAGTGGTCCAGGCCGGACATGCCGTTGGCGGCGCAGGCGTTCATCAGCTCTTGCGTGGCGGAGGTGTTCGGCAGCGAGACGCCGAGCGCCTTGGCGCCTTGCAGGGCCAGGTTCAGGTCCTTCTGGTGCAGGGCGATGCGGAAGCCCGGGTTGAAGGTGCGCTTCACCATGCGTTCGCCGTGCACCTCCAGGATGCGCGAGGAGGCGAAGCCGCCCATCAGCGCTTCGCGCACCTTGGCCGGGTTGGCGCCGGCCTTGGAGGCGAACAGCAGCGCTTCGGCCACGGCCTGGATGTTCAGCGCTACGATGATCTGGTTGGCCACCTTGGTGGTCTGGCCGTCGCCATTTTCGCCGACCAGGGTGATGTTCTTGCCCATTAGTTCAAACAGCGGCTTCACGCTGTCGAAGGCTTCCTGCGGGCCGCCCACCATGATGGTCAGCGAGGCTGCCTTGGCGCCGACTTCGCCGCCGGACACCGGGGCGTCCAGGTAGGCGCAGCTTTTCTTGTTGATCTTCTTGGCGAATTCCTTGGTGGCGATGGGCGAAATGGAGCTCATGTCGACCACGATCTTGCCGGCGCTCAGGCCGGCGGCCACGCCTTCTTCGGAGAACAGCACTTCTTCCACGTGAGGCGTGTCGGGCACCATCACGAAGATGATATCGGCGCGCTTGGCTACTTCCATGGCGGAGGTGCATACGGTGGCACCGGCTTCCACCAGGTTGGCCGGCGGGTTCTTCACGTCGTGCAGGTAGAGTTTGTGGCCGGCTGCCTGCAGGTGTCCTGCCATTGGGCCGCCCATGATGCCAAGGCCGATGAATCCGAGTTTTTGCATGATGTGTCTCCTCTATTATTGAGCGTTGCGCCAGCCCAGGCCTGCTTCGGTGCCGGCTTTTGGTTTGTATTCGCAGCCTACCCAGCCCTCGTAGCCGATTTCGTCGAGGTAGTTGAGCAGGAAGCGGTAGTTGATTTCGCCCGTGCCTGGCTCGAAGCGGCCCGGGTTGTCGGCCAGCTGGATATGCTTGATCACCGACAGGTGGTTCTTGATGGTGTTGGCCAGTTCCCCCTCCATGCGCTGCATGTGGTAGATGTCGTACTGCAGGAACAGGTTGTCCGAGCCCACCGATTCGATCAGGTCCAGGCCCTGGCGGGTGCCGGACAGGAAGAAGCCGGGGATGTCGAAGGTGTTGATCGGCTCGATCAGCAGCGGGATGCCGGCTTTCTTCAGCGCTGCAGCCGCGAACTTCAGGTTGCGGACCAGGGTGGCGCGGGCGTCGGCGGTGGACACGCCTTCCGGCTGGATGCCGGCCAGGCAGTTGATGCGCTGGGTGCCGAGGACGCTGGCATACGCCAGCGCGGTCTCCACGCCTTGTTCGAACTCGCCTACGCGGTTCGGGTGGCAGGCGATGCCGCGCTCGCCGCCGCCCCAGTTACCGGCGGGGAGGTTGTGCAGCACCATTTCGAGCCCATGCTGTTGCAGTTGTTCGTGCACCTGCTGCGGTTCAAAGTCGTAAGGGAACAGGAATTCCACGCCCTTGAAGCCGTTGCGCGCGGCGGCGCCGAAGCGTTCCAGGAACGGCTGTTCATTGAACAGCATGGTCAGGTTGGCGGCGTATTTTGGCATGGCGGTTCCTTATGCGGCGTCGATGATGTCGTTGAATTCGTTGATGGCGTTGATCTCGGTGCCCATGGCGATATTGGTCACGCGCTCCAGGATCACTTCCACCACCACCGGCACGCTGAATTTGGCCATCAGTTCGCGCGCCTGTTCGAAGGCGGGGATGATGTCGTCCGGCTTGTGCACGCGGATCGCCTTGCAGCCCAGGCCTTCCACCACGGCCACATGGTCGACGCCGTAGCCGTTCAGTTCCGGCGCGTTCACGTTCTCGAAGGACAGCTGCACGCAGTAGTCCATGTCGAAACCGCGCTGCGACTGGCGGATCAGGCCCAGGTAGGAGTTATTCACCAGCACGTGGATGTAAGGCAGCTTGAATTGCGCGCCGACTGCCAACTCTTCGATCAGGAACTGGAAGTCGTAGTCGCCCGAAATCGCCACGATGTCGCTGCTCGGGTCGGAGGCGCGCACGCCCAGCGCGGCCGGGATGGTCCAGCCCAGCGGGCCGGCCTGGCCGCAGTTGATCCAGTTGCGCGGCTGGTAGACGTGCAGGAACTGCGCGGCGGCGATCTGCGACAGGCCAATGGCGGACACGTAGCGCGTGTTGCGGCCGAAGTACTTGTTCATTTCCTCGTACACGCGCAGCGGCTTGACCGGCACGTTGTCGTAGTCGGTCTTGCGCAGCATGGTGCGTTTGCGGGTCTGGCATTGTGCCACCCAGCCGCTGCGGTCGCGCAGCTTGCCGGCGGCCTTCCATTCCTTGGCCACTTCGACAAACAGCTCCAGCGCATAGCCGGCGTCGGACACGATGCCCAGGTCCGGGCCGAACACGCGGCCGATCTGGGTCGGTTCAATGTCGACGTGCACGAAGGTGCGCCCTTCGGTGAACACATCGACCGAGCCGGTGTGGCGGTTGGCCCAGCGGTTGCCGATGCCGATAATGAAGTCGGATGCCAGCACGGTGGCGTTGCCGTAGCGGTGGCTGGTCTGCAGACCGGCCATGCCCGCCATGAGCGGGTGGTCGTCGGGGATGGTACCCCAGCCCATCAGGGTCGGGATCACCGGCACGTTCACGATCTCCGCGAATTCCTGCAGCAGGGCGGAGGCGTTGGCGTTGATGATGCCGCCGCCCGCCGTGATCAGCGGGTGCTCGGACTCGTTCATCATTTCCAGCGCCTTCTCGACCTGGGCGCGGGAGGCGCGCGGCTTGAAGGCTTCCAGCGGGGTGTAGGTCTCCGGGTCGAACTCGATCTGCGCCATCATCACGTCGAACGGCAGGTCGATCAGCACCGGGCCGGGACGGCCGGAGCGCATCAGGTGGAAAGCCTGCTGGAACACGCGCGGCACCTGGGCCGGTTCCAGGACCGTGGTCGCCATCTTGGTGACCGGTTTGGCGATGGACGAGATGTCCACGGCCTGGAAATCTTCCTTGTGCAGGCGGGCGCGCGGCGCTTGGCCAGTGATGCACAGGATGGGGATGGAGTCGGCCTGGGCCGAGTACAGGCCGGTGATCATATCGGTACCGGCCGGGCCCGAAGTGCCGATGCAGACGCCGATATTGCCCGGCGCGGCGCGGGTGTAGCCTTCGGCCATGTGCGAGGCGCCTTCGACGTGGCGGCCCAGGATGTGCTTGATCTTGCCGACCTTCTTCAGTGCTGCGTAGAGCGGATTGATGGCGGCGCCCGGCACGCCGAATGCGACCGTAATGCCTTCCTTCTGCAGTACGTGAACAGCTGCTTCAGCTGCTGTCATCTTAGCCACGGTGATCTCCTGATGAGTGTGTTATGAATGATTTGTATGCTATAGGCGATCACTTCCCCTGATAAGACGATAAAAAATCGTTTCATTCAATACTCTGGGTATGGAATAATCAAGGCCATGGATAAACTCAAGCAAATCGAGGCTTTTGTGGCCGTGGTCGAGAAGGGCAGCCTGGCGCGCGCGGCGCTGGAACAGAACATCACGCCGGTCATGCTGGGGCGGCGCATCGATGCGCTGGAGAAGCGCCTGGGCGTCAAACTGATGCACCGCACTACGCGCCACCTGACCTTGACCGAGCAGGGCAATGTGTTCCTGGAGGATTGCCGCAAGCTGCTCTCTGGGCTAGAGGTTGCCGAGCGCAATATTTCGGAGGGACGGCACAAGGCCACCGGGCACCTGATCGTGTCGGCGCCGGCCTCGTTCGGGCGGCAGCATGTTGCACCGCACGCGCCGGGTTTTTTGGCCGCCAATCCGGACGTGCAGATTTCCTTCAACCTGACCGACCAGGTGATTGACCTGGTGCGCGAAGGCTACGACCTGGGCATCCGTATCGGCGGCGTGATCGATCCCAGTTTCGTCGCCGTGCGTCTGGCGAAGAACCGGCGCGTGGTGTGCGGCACGCCGGAATACTTCGAGCGGCACGGCATCCCGCGCACGCTGGACGACCTGGCGAAGCACAACTGCCTGGCCTTCAACCTGCAGGGTGGTCAACAGCGCGGCTGGTACTTCCAGCAGGGCGGCAAGGCGGTGACGGTGCGGGTGCAGGGCAACCTGGACTGCAACGACGGCGAGCTGCTGCACCGCTGGGCGTGCGAAAGCCTGGGCCTGGCGTGGCGTTCAACGTGGGAGATCCAGGCCCAGCTGGCGGAGGGCAGCCTGATTACGGTGCTGGATGATTTTGCGCTACCGGACTACGACATCATGGCGGTCTACCTGCAGCAGCGTCACCTGCCGGCCAAGATCCGCTTCTTTATTGATGAGCTGAAGGCGATCTACAACGAGCCCGGCTACTGGACTAGGCCGACAGCGCTTCTTCCGGCAAGCGCGGCTGCGACAGGAACACGGCCACTTCCGCCATCGCCTTGAAGACGGCGGTGCTCAGCAGCGCGATCTGGGTGCGGGTCGGCTCGTTATCGAGGGGATTGACCGGCGACAGCTCGCGCATCAGGCGCGCGCGCACGATCTGCAGGCCGCAGCGGCCGATGATGGTGGCGATCTGCGGCAGCAGCTCGCGCATCTGCTGCATGGCCTCGTTGCCAGGGGCGCCGATTTCCAGCACCACGCCCAGTTCGGCCGGTTCCATCTGCACCACCACCTTGCCCAGGTCGGGCAGGGTCATCTCCAGGCGCACGGCGATGCGCGGCCGGCGCCGGCGCTGGTCGGGGCCATCCTGGCCGGGATCGCGCGCCACCACGCGCAGGGTCAGCTTCTCGGCGCCCCAGGCATAGACGGCGAAACGCCAGGCATCCAGCTCGGACACCATGCCGGGGAAGGCGCGGCTATCGCGCAGCACGGGCGGCGGCGGGTCGGCCATGAACACGCTGGCGGGCAGCTGGCGGCCTTCCTGCTGCTGCATCAGCGCGCCGCGCTGCTCGCTGTAGGTGCGCACCATCACTTGCCAGGACGCGGCCAGCATATTGGTATCGGGGGTGTGCCAGACCAGCTGGCGCAGGGGGAACAACTGGTTCGGCTGCATCGACAGCGACTCGTGCGCCAGCATGGCGCCGGCCGCGGCACCGGCGGTGGCGGCGGCTTTGGCGGCGGCACTGCCGCGCTGCGCGCCTTCCATGGCTTCGATCAGGGCGCCGACGGCTGCCGGCAAGCCACTTTGCAGGGCGAAGTCGGGCGCATCGCCGGGAGGCTGGGCGACGGGCGGTACCGGCTGGGCGTGGACCTGGCCGGGATTTTCGCGGACCTGGCGATCGTGGATGCTCAGGGCCGGATTGGACGGGGTGATGCGATCGATTGCCATAAAAACTGATAGTAATACGGCGATATAAAAAAAGCCAACCGCGCGCGGTTGGCTTTTCAGTGCGCGTTACGCGATTACTGCAGCAGGGACAGGACCAGGGAGGACTGGCTGTTGGACTGCTTCAGCATTGCGGTGCCAGCTTGCAGCAGCATCTGCGATGCGGTCATGGATGCGGACTCGGATGCGAAGTCGGTGTCCATGATGCGGCCGGTTGCGTTCTTGGTGTTGGTCGAAATGTTCGACAAGTTGTTGTAGACGTGGTCCAGACGGTTGGACACGGCACCCAGCTTCGAACGCAGGGCCGACACGGTGTCGATTGCGGTGGTCAGCTTGTTGATGGAGCCGTTAGCGGCGCCAGCGGTCAGCACGTCGGTACCTTGTGCGGCAACTGCGACACCGGTTGCACCGTCGTAGCCTACAGCGGCAGCGCCGATGTCGGTGTGCAGGGCGGTCAGTTCGGTGGTGAAGTCAGCGGTCAGCTTTTCTGCGCCGTCGGCACCGATCTGGAAGTCGATGGTGGTAGCCATCTTACCGGTACCGGAGGTCAGCAGCGCGGTGCCGCCGAACTTGGTGTTGGTGGTGATGTTGGACAGTTCGCTGATCAGGGAGTCATACTCAGCCTGCATTGCGGTACGGTCGTCATCGGTCGAAGAGCCGTCGGCGGACTGGGTTGCCAGGTCCTTCATACGGTTCAGGATGGAGGTCACTTCGTCCAGCGCGCCCTCGGCGGTTTGCATCAGGGAGATCGAGTTCTGGGTGTTGCGCATAGCGACGTTCATGCCGCTGGTTTGCACTTTCAGACGGGTTGCGATCTGCAGGCCTGCTGCGTCGTCCATCGCCGAGTTAATGCGGAAGCCAGTGCTCAGGCGGGTCATCGACGTCGACAGGTGGGTCTGCGTGCGGGAGATCGAGTTCTGGGCGGACAGTGCCGCATTGTTGGTGTGAAGGCTCAGCATTTAAAACTCCTGTTGGGGTAGGTTCGTTCGTACAGAGAAGCTGCAGTCTCTGCGCTCTCAGAAGTACAGGACGACCGTTTTGCGCCCGGCATTAAATTCCGTAGAGAAATTTTTCGATTTTTTTTTCCTCCCCCCCGAAAAATGGGGACGTACCCCATTTTTTCGGCAACAAAAAGGCGGCCCGCGGGCCGCCTTTGTTGCCAAATAAATGGGGTACGGCCCCATTTTTTTTGCTTACATATTTGGATAGTTCGGGCCGCCGCCGCCTTCGGGGGTGATCCAGACGATGTTCTGGGTCGGGTCCTTGATATCGCAAGTCTTGCAATGTACGCAATTCTGGGCGTTGATCTGCAAACGGTCCTGGCCTTCGTCGGTTTTGACGAATTCGTAGACGCCGGCTGGGCAGTAGCGCGATTCCGGGCCGGCAAACTTTGCCAGATTGACATTGACCGGGACCGAGGCGTCTTTCAGCGTCAGGTGGATCGGCTGGTCTTCGGCGTGGTTGGTGTTCGAGATGAACACCGAGGACAGGCGGTCGAAGGTCAGCTTGCCATCCGGCTTGGGATAGTTGATCGGTGCGAACTCCGAGGCCGGGCGCAGGCAGGCGTGGTCCGGGGTCGAGTGGTGCAGGGTCCATGGCGCTTTGCCGCGGAAGATGATCTGGTCGATGCCGGTCATCAGGGAGCCCAGGTACAGGCCTTTCTTCAGCCATGGCTTGACGTTACGCGCCACGTGCAGCTCTTCGTGCAGCCAGGACTGTTCGAAGGCGGTCGGGTAGCTGGCCAGTTCGTCGCCGGTGCGGCCGGCGCCCAGCGCTTCCACCACCGATTCGGCTGCCAGCATGCCGGACTTGATGGCGGCGTGCGAACCCTTGATGCGGCTCATGTTCAGGAAACCGGCGTCGCAGCCGATCAGGGCGCCGCCCGGGAACACCAGCTTCGGCAGCGATTGCAGGCCGCCGGCGGTAATGGCGCGGGCGCCGTAGGAAATGCGCTTGCCGCCTTCCAGGAAGGTGCGGATTTCCGGG
Organism: Pseudoduganella sp.; assembly: GCF_041914865.1. Classification (NCBI taxonomy): domain Bacteria; kingdom Pseudomonadati; phylum Pseudomonadota; class Betaproteobacteria; order Burkholderiales; family Oxalobacteraceae; genus Pseudoduganella; species Pseudoduganella sp. Next base: position 48,544 of record NZ_JAYSCO010000017.1, read on the forward strand.
TGGGTCTTGTAGCGCTGGAATTCCTCGTACGGCGACAGGTATGGGTTTTCGTAGTCCAGGCCCACCACGTAGCCGATCATCACCTGGTTGTTTTCCAGGTGGTAGAGGAAGGAGCCGCCGTAGGTTTTGCTGTCCAGCGGCCAGCCGGTGGTGTGGATCACCAGGCCTGGCTGGTGCTTGGCCGGGTCGATTTCCCACAGTTCTTTAATGCCGATGCCGTAGGATTGCGGGTCTTTGCCCTTGTTCAGGTCGAACTTGGCCATGAGCTGCTTGCCCAGGTGTCCGCGCGCGCCTTCGGCGAACAGGGTGTATTTGCCGTGCAGTTCCATGCCGAGCTGGAAGTCAGGGCCTGGCTCGCCGTCGCGCTTGACGCCCATATTGCCGGTGGCCACGCCTTTAACGGAGCCATCATCGTTGTACAGTACTTCGGCGCCGGTGAAGCCGGGGAAGATTTCCACGCCCAGGGCTTCGGCCTGCTGGCCCAGCCAGCGCACCACATTGCCCAGGGAAATCACATAGTTGCCGTGGTTCTCGAAGCACTTCGGCAGCATGAAGTTGGGGGTCTTGTACGCCTTGGTTTCGCTCAGGAACAGCACGCGGTCTTCGGTGACCGGGGTGTTCAGCGGGGCGCCCAGCTCTTTCCAGTTAGGGATCAGCTCGGTGAGCGCTTTTGGGTCCATCACGGCGCCGGACAGGATGTGGGCGCCCAGCTCGCCGCCTTTTTCGAGCACGACCACGGAAATGTCCGCGTTCAGCTGCTTGATCTTGATCGCTGCCGACAGGCCAGCAGGGCCGCCGCCAACGATCACAACGTCATACTCCATTGCCTCGCGTGGGCCGTACTGTTCTACAAGGTTGCTCATAGTATTTTTGTAAGAATGGTGAAATTTGGTGCGGGAAATAGAACGAGTGTGCTCTTTTTTCCTTGGGATTGCAACGGTGGCGCCATTGTGAGGGCTAATATTAGACGTGGCAATCTAATAAGGCAGTTTTTTGTGTCATGATGGCGGAACGGAATCATGAGGAGCAGTCGGTGGGGATCGAAGTAAATTTTGAGGGCAAGATTGCCCTGATCACAGGCGCCTCCAGCGGCCTGGGCGCACGGTTTGCGAAAGTGCTGGCCAAGGCGGGCTGCCAGGTGGTGCTGGCGTCGCGCCGGATCGAGCGGTTGAAGGAGTTGCGCGCCGAAATCGAAGCCGACGGCGGTGCGGCGCACGTGGTCACGCTGGACGTGACCGACTACGGCAGCATCAAGTCGGCGATCGCACATGCCGAGACTGAGGCCGGACCGATCGATATCCTGGTGAATAATTCCGGTGTATCAATGACGCAACGTTTGCTGGACGTTACGCCCGACGATTATGACTTTGTCATGGATTGCAACCTGCGCGGGGCCTTCTTCGTGGCGCAGGAAACCGCCAAGCGCATGATCGCGCGCGCCAAGGGCGATCCGCGCAAGCAGCACCGCATCATCAACGTCGCTTCGGTGGCCGGCATGCGCGTGCTGCCGCAGATCGGCGTCTATTGCATGAGCAAGGCCGGCGTGGTGCACATGACCAAGGCCATGGCGGTGGAGTGGGGCAAGTATGGCATTAACACCAATGCCATCTGCCCCGGCTATATCGAAACTGAAATCAACGAGGACTATTTCGCCAGCGAGCAGGGCAAACGCCTGATCGACATGCTGCCGCGCAAGCGCGCCGGCAAGCCGGAGGACCTGGATGGCCTGCTGCTCCTGCTGGCGGGCGACGATGCCCATTTCATCAACGGCGCAGTGATCTCGGCCGACGACGGCATGCTGGCGGGCTAAGCCGCTTCAGCGCGCGCCGGCCAGCTTGTGCACCAGTTCCGTCGCGGTCGCGGCGCCGAACTTGCGCATCAGGCTGGCGCGGTGCATTTCCACCGTGCGCGGCGACAGGCCCGTGTCGCGTGCGATCAGCTTGCTGGTCTTGCCTTCCACCAGCAGCGCGGCGATTTCGCGTTCGCGCGGGGTGAGGGCGGCGGATACTGGCCGCTGTTCCGACAAATCCTCGAAGGTCCAGATGCCCGCGCCCAGCGGCTGCGCCGGGTCGAGCGCGCGGCCCGTCACATGGCACCAGAACAGCTCGCCGTTTGCGCGGCGCATGATGCGTTCGTCCGAATAGCGGCCCTTGGCGTTCATGATGGGAATGATGCGGTCGCCAGTGCGCAGGTATTCATCCTGGGTGGGATACAGCAGCTGGAACGATTGCCCGTCCAGCGCGCCGGCGCCGTAGCCGAACATGGTGGCCAGGGCGTCGTTGCCGGCCTGGATCACGCGGTTGTCGGAGACGCACATGCCTACCGGCGCGAACTGGAAGATGGAGGCGTAATCGATCGGCATTGCGGTATTTCTACGGTATTGATGTTTGGCCGGGCGTATTCTATCCTCAAACCCCATCTGGCCTATTGTGCAATTTGAGCGAGGAGACAAAATGAATAAGATTTACCCGGATGCGAAGGCCGCCCTGGCCGGCATCGTGGCCGACGGCCAAACCATTGCCGTGGGCGGTTTCGGCCTGTGCGGCATTCCGGAAGCCCTGATCGCCGCGCTGCGCGACAGCGGCGCCACTGGCCTGACCGCCATTTCCAACAACGCCGGCGTGGATGGCTTCGGCCTGGGCCAGCTGCTGGAAACCCGCCAGATCAAGAAGATGATCTCGTCCTATGTGGGCGAGAACAAGGAATTCGCGCGCCAGTTCCTGGCCGGCGAGCTGGAACTGGAATTCACCCCGCAAGGCACGCTGGCCGAGAAGCTGCGCGCTGGCGGCGCCGGCATCCCGGCCTTCTTCACCAAGACCGGCGTCGGCACCATCGTCGCCGACGGCAAGGAAATCCGTGAATTCGACGGCGAACAGTACGTGATGGAGCGCTCGCTGGTGGCCGACGTGTCGCTGGTCAAGGCCTGGAAAGCCGATAAATCGGGCAACCTGGTGTTCCGCAAGACCTCGCGCAACTTCAACCCGAACGTGGCTGCCGCCGGCAAGATCTGCGTGGTGGAAGTGGAAGAGATCGTGGACGTGGGCGCCATCGACCCGGACGCCGTGCACCTGCCAGGCATCTATGTGCACCGCATCGTGCTCAACGCCAACCCTGAAAAACGCATTGAACAGCGCACCGTGCGTGCCAACTAAGGAGACAAGAACATGGCATGGACCCGTGATGAAATGGCCGCGCGCGCGGCGAAAGAGCTGCAAGACGGCTTCTACGTGAACCTGGGCATCGGCCTGCCGACCCTGGTCGCCAACTATGTGCCGCAGGACATGGAAGTATTCCTGCAATCGGAGAACGGCCTGCTCGGCATCGGCCCCTTCCCGACCGAAGACGAAGTAGACGCCGACCTGATCAACGCCGGCAAGCAGACCGTGACCGCGCTGCCAGGCGCCGCCTACTTCAGCTCGGCTGATTCCTTCGCCATGATCCGTGGCGGCAAGATCAACCTGGCGATCCTGGGCGCGATGCAGGTATCCGAGAAAGGCGACCTGGCGAACTGGATGATCCCGGGCAAAATGGTGAAAGGCATGGGCGGCGCCATGGATCTGGTGGCCGGCGTGAAAAAGGTTGTAGTGCTGATGGAACACGTCGCCACCGCCAAGGATGGTTCGACCTCGCACAAGCTGCTGAAGAAATGCGACCTGCCGCTGACCGGCGTTGGCGTGGTGGACATGATCATCACCGACCTGGGCGTGATGGAAGTGACCCCGACCGGCATCAAAGTCACCGAGCTGGCGCCAGGCGTGACCCGCGAGCAAATCAGCGCCGCCTCCGGCGTCGAACTCAGCTTCTAAACAGCAAAAAAAAGGGACGTACCCCATTTTCGCGGAGCGAAAAATGGGGTACGTCCCTATTTTTTTTGCGGCAGGCTTTTACTCGGCGGTTGCGGCCAGGGGCTCGGCTGCGACCGGGGCGATTGGCGCGGCCAACGGGGTGGGGTTGGCCAGTTCGCGCTGCATCGTTGCCATATCCAGCTCGCCTTCCCATTTGGCGACCACCACGGCGGCCACGCCATTGCCGACGAAATTGGTCAGGGCGCGGCATTCGCTCATGAAGCGGTCGATGCCGAGGATCAGCGCCATGCCGGCCACAGGAATCGTCGGTACCACGGCCAGGGTGGCGGCCAGGGTGATAAAGCCGGCGCCGGTGATGCCGGAGGCACCTTTCGAGGTCAGCATGGCGACTCCGAGGATGGTCAGCTGCTGCATCAGGGTCAGGTCGGTGTTGGTGGCCTGGGCCACGAACAGGGCGGCCATGGTCATGTAGATATTGGTGCCGTCCAGGTTGAAGGAGTAGCCGGTCGGGACCACCAGGCCGACCACCGGCTTGGAAGCGCCCAGCTTTTCCAGCTTGCGCATCAGCGATGGCAGGGCGCTTTCGGAGGAGGAGGTGCCCAGCACGATCAGCAGCTCTTCCTTGATGTAGGAGATGAAGCGGGTGATCGAGAAGCCGGTGTACTTGGCAATGCCGCCCAGCACGATGAAGACGAACAGCGCGCAGGTCAGGTAGAAGGAACCCATCAGCTTGGCCAGCGGCAGCAGCGAGTCGATGCCGTATTTGCCGATGGTGAAGGCCATGGCGCCGAACGCGCCGATCGGGGCGGCCTTCATGATGATGTTGACCATGCCGAAGAAGGCGTGCGAGATTTCGTCGATCAGCTTGGTCACCGGGCGGCCGCGTTCACCGAGCATGGAGAGGGCAAAGCCGAACAGCACTGCCACCAGCAGCACCTGCAGGATGTCGCCTTTGGCAAATGCGTCCACCACGGTGTTCGGGATGATGTTCATCACGAAGTCGGTGGTGGATTGCGCCTTGGCCTTTTCGGTGTACTGGGCGATGGACTTGGTGTCCAGGGTGTGCGGGTCGGCGTTGAAGCCGGCGCCCGGCTGCATGAAGTTGGCGACGGCCAGGCCGATCACCAGGGCGAAGGTGGACACCACTTCGAAGTAGAGCAGGGCTTTGCCGCCGACGCGGCCGATTTTCTTCACGTCCTGCATGCCGGCGATGCCGCTCACCACGGTGCAGAAGATGACCGGCGCGATGATCATTTTGATCAGCTTGATGAAGCCGTCGCCCAGCGGTTTCATGGCCACCGCGTCGGTGGGCAGGTAGATGCCGAGCAGGACGCCGCACACGATCGCGAACAGCACCTGCACGTACAGGATTTTGTAGAAGGGTTTCTTTTCCATGATGAGGACCTCGATTTGTCTCCGAATGTCCCCATCATGTCAAACGGCCATGGTTGCCGCTATTGTGAGTATCCGCATTGTGGTTAACCACAAGGGCGGAACCGGTTCTTACTGAGCGACCCAGCCTCCGTCCATATTCCACGCCACGCCGCGCATCTGGCGCGCCGCGTCGGAACACAGGAAGACCGCCATCGCCCCCAGCTCCTCCGGCGTGACGAACTCGCCGGACGGCTGTTTTTCCGCCAGCAGGGCCGCTTTCGCGGCTTCATTCGACAAGCCATCCTTCTCGGCGCGCGCATCGACCTGCTTCTGTACCAGCGGCGTCAGCACCCAGCCCGGGCAGATGGCGTTGCAGGTGATGCCGGTTTTCGCCGTCTCCAGCGCGGTAGCCTTGGTAAAGCCGACCAGGCCATGCTTGGCCGCGACGTAAGCCGACTTGCCGGCCGACGCCACCAGCCCATGCACCGACGCCAGGTTGATGATACGGCCCCAGTTGCGCGCCTTCATATGCGGCAGCGCCAGACGCGTGGTGTGGAAGGCCGAAGTCAGGTTGATAGCGATGATGGCGTCCCAGCGCTCGGCCGGGAAGTCTTCCACATTGGCCACGTGCTGGATACCAGCGTTGTTGACCAGGATATCCACGCCGCCGAAGGTGCTGGCCGCGTAGTTCATCATCGCCTCGATTTCGGCCGGCTTGCTCATGTCGGCGCCGTGGTAGCCGGCCTGCACGCCGAACTCGGAAGCCAGCGCTGCCTGCAGTTTGGCGATCTCATTGGCATCGCCAAAGCCGTTCAGCACGATGTTGGCGCCTTCCGCAGCCAGGCTGCGCGCAATGCCCAGGCCGATGCCGGAAGTAGAGCCGGTGACGAGTGCGGTTTTGCCGCGCAAAGTGGTGCTGCCCATTGAGTCCCCTATAATTTGTTAGCCAATGTAGAATGTAGCGCAAAAACCAAGGAGCGAGAAGCCGCATGCCTGAAGCAAAAATCAAATCCGTCCAGTGTTTCTCCCTGTCCGGCCTGCACCAGATGGCCTATAAGGAATGGGGCGAGCAGGACAACCCTAATGTACTGGTGTGTGTGCACGGCGTGACCCGCGTGGCGGACGATTTCGATAATCTTGCACAGTCGCTGTGCAAGGATTACCGTGTGGTGGCGCCCGATGTGGTGGGCCGCGGCCGCTCCGGCAAGCTGCGCAATCCGCAGCTGTACCGCATTCCGCAGTATGTCAGCGATATGGTGACCTTGCTGGCGCGCGTGCTGGCCAACAGCGAAAAGCAGAGCGTGGACTGGTTCGGCACCTCGATGGGTGGCCTGATCGGCATGGGCCTGGCTTCGCTGCCGGACAGCCCGATCCGCAAGCTGGTACTGAACGACATCGGCCCGACCCTGGACTGGACCGCCATCCAGCGCATCGGCGACTATATCGCCCAGGATGTGCGCTTCCCAACCTTTGAAGCCGGCGCCGACTTCGTGAAGATGGTCTCGGTCACCTTTGGCCCGCACACCGACGCCGAATGGCGCAAGCTGGCGGCCGACGTGCTGCGCCAGGACAAGGACGGCTCCTGGGTGCGCCACTACGACATGGGCCTGGCGCAACCGTTCCAGTCGGTCACGCCGGAATCGGCCAAGGCCGACGAAGCGGCGCTGTGGGCCGCCTACGATGCGATCCGCTGCCCGACCTTGTTGGTGCGCGGCGAGCATTCCGACCTGCTGTCGCGCGAAACCGCGCAGATGATGACCCAGCGCGGCCCGCAGGCGCGCCTGGTGGAGATTCCGGGCGTAGGCCACGCGCCGACCTTCCTGCATGACGACCAGATCGCCATCGCCAAGGATTTTTTGTTGAACAGCTGAAGAGAGAAGAATGGAAATCAAACGTTTTCACGTAGGTAAACGCCTGTCCGAAATGGCAGTCCACAACGGCACCATCTACCTGGCCGGCATGGTGCCGGAAGTGGGCGGCGACATCAAGGCGCAAACCGCCGACGTGCTGGCGCAGATCGACCGCCTGCTGGCCGAAGCCGGCAGCGACAAGTCGCGCATCCTGATGGCGCAGATCTACATCACCGACCTGGCCAACTTCGCCGGCATGAACGAAGTGTGGGATGCGTGGGTCGTCGAAGGCAACACCCCGCCGCGCGCCACCGTGGTCGCGCAACTGGCCCGTCCCGAATGGCTGCTCGAAATCGTGGTGACGGCCGCCCAACATTGATGGTGATTTTGTAATGGTTTCAATCGCGGCTCTCAATAGCGCAACGACGGACCAGCTGGTACAAGGCTTGTCCGCAGACGATGGAGCGCGCGTGCTGGCCGCGCTTGACCACGCCAGCGAAGCATATGCCGGCCGCATTACCGGCCACGGGCAGGATGCGCTGGAATTTGTCATCGGGGTGGCCAGCACACTGGCCATCCTGCGCACCGATGCGGAAACCCGCATTGCAGCACTGATGTTCGAGCTGACCCTGCTCGACGCCGACACCGCCCCCTCCATCGAACCGCGCTACGGCAAGGAAGTGAACGACCTGGTCACCGGCGTGCGCCAGCTGATCCGCCTGCGCGAACTGACCCTGGCCTCCTCCGGCAGCGCCGCCCGCACCAAGACGGCGGCGCAGCAGGCGGTGGCCCAGGTGGAATCGCTGCGCAAGATGCTGCTGGCCATGGCCACCGACATGCGCGTGGTGCTGGTGCGCCTGGCGTCCTGCTGCTCCACCTTGCGCTACTTCGCCGAGATCAAGCGCTTTGACGACGTCACCCGCGCCTACGGCCGCGAAACCCTTGACCTGTACGCGCCGCTGGCCAACCGCCTCGGCATCTGGCAGGTCAAATGGGAGCTGGAGGACCTGTCCTTCCGCTTCATTGAACCCGACACCTACAAGCGCATTGCGAAGATGCTCGAAGAGAAGCGCATGGCGCGCGAGAGCTTCGTCACATCCTCCATCGCGCGCCTGCAGTCCGAACTGGAAGCCGCAGGCATCAAGGCCGAAGTGTTCGGCCGGCCCAAGCACATCTACTCCATCTGGAACAAGATGAAGGGCAAGGAGCTGGACTTCTCGGAACTGTACGATGTGCGCGCCTTCCGCGTCATCGTGGACGACGTGAAGACCTGCTACACGGTACTCGGCGTGGTCCACAATATCTGGACCCCGATCCCGAAAGAGTTCGACGACTACATTTCCCGTCCCAAGCCGAACGGCTACCAGTCGCTGCACACGGTGGTGACGGCAGACGACGGCCGCCCCCTCGAAGTACAGATCCGCACCCAGGAAATGCACAATTTCGCCGAATACGGCGTGGCAGCCCACTGGCGCTACAAAGAGGAGGGCGGCTCCAACTTCAAAGGCCAGCAATACGACGAAAAGATCGCCTGGCTGCGCCAGCTGCTGGCCTGGAAGACCGAGGTCGCCGACGCTGTGGTCGGCAGCGAAGACCAGCAGCGCGAATGGGTCGAAAAGCTGAAGTCGGCCTCCCTGGACGACCGCATCTTCGTACTGACGCCGCAGGCGCGCGTGATCGAACTGCCGGTCGGCGCCACCCCGATCGACTTCGCCTACCACCTGCACAGCGACGTCGGCCACCGCTGCCGCGGCGCGCGCGTCGATGGCGTAATGGTGCCGCTGAACACCGCCTTGAAAAGCGGGCAAACTTGCGAAATTATTACCGCCAAAGGCGCACCCGGCACCGCCGGCCCATCGCGCGACTGGCTCAGCCCCGGCTACACGGTTTCCAACCGCACCCGCACCAAAGTACGCGCCTGGTTCCACGCGATCGATATCCAGGAAACGGTAGCGAACGGCCGTTCGCTGGTCGAGAAATCGCTGCAGCGCGAAGGCAAGACCGCCGTCAACCTGGAAGCCCTGGCGCAAAAACTCGGCTTTGGCAAAGTCGATGATTTATTCCTCTCCGTCGGCAAAGATGAATTCTCATTGCGCCACGTTGAAATGGCGCTGCGCGATCCGGTTGAATCGGAAGAGGCCGTGGTCGACCAGGTGGCGATCAGTAAAAGCCGTACCTCCAGCGTTGAATCCGGCGCTAAATCAGGCGTGCTGGTTGTCGGCACCGACGGCCTGATGACGCAATTAGCCAAATGCTGCAAACCGGCCCCGCCCGATCCGATTGTTGGTTTCGTCACGCGCGGGAAAGGCGTATCTATTCACCGCGCCTCGTGCAAAAACTTCGCCGAAATGCGCGCCAAGGCGCCAGAGCGGGTAATTGTTACCGAATGGGGCAAGGCAAAATCAGATACGGTATTCCCCGTCGATTTGTTTGTGCTGGCCACAGACCGCCAAGGTTTGCTGCGTGATATTTCCGAGATTTTCTCGCGCGAGAAAATTAATGTTATCGGCGTAAATACCCAATCCGCCAAGGGCCAAGCCCGCATGACATTTACGGCTGAAATCAGCGCCACCAGCCAATTGCAAAAGGCCCTCGCCGCAATTAGCGAAGTCAGCGGCATCCTCGAAGCACGCCGCGCTTGACGCACCCATCCCCTCGCCGATGAGTTGGCGAGGGGCCGCTGGCAGCCCCGCGCCCCAGCGGCCCCTCACGCCATAGTGCAAAGCCGCGCCCGTCGTGCCAATGGTTAGCGCATTGCAGCCAACTCCTGGCGCGGAGAGGGCGCACGCATCGCCCGTCACAGCCCACGCGGGCTTAAGCGCTGGTGGTGAGCTCTATTTTCGCGCCTGCAAATGCATCGTAAATGGCGCGATGGGCGATATATGACCACGCATCCCGGCGTTCATAATATCCCGCGACCCAATCCTGCAAAGTCGCCAGCATCGCATCCTGCTCTTCAAGGGAGGCATATTTATGCGGCTCCCACGGACGGTGCAGGTTATTGGCGAGACAGGCATCCACTCCTGGATTAAGGAATACCAGTTGGGTGCAAAAAGGCGCTGCCTGCTGGACCAGATCACCATAACAGCCCTCGATAACCCACATCGGATTAGCCGAAATAAAGGCCCGCAACGACGCATCAATATCAGCGGCAGGGCGCAGCACGGCTATTTTCCCAGGCTCCCAGACAATTGAATCCAGGTCCAAATGCACCAGCCCATGTTTTTCTGCAGCAGCACGGGCATAAGTACTTTTGCCCGAACCCGAATTTCCGAAAACAAGTAATTTCATGCGGACGAACCAACCAGTCTGGATTTAGAAAGGAGCAGCAAGACCCCAACAACCGGCACCCCGGCCAGCGGCACGAGGCCAATCAACGCGATGGCCGACGGATAACCGCGGTAGGGCGCCAGGAATGCCGAAGTAACAAGGAGTGCCATCAACGGCAGATAGGTCAGGTAATACACGAAATCGAAGGTCCAGGACGGCAGGAGGATGGCGACCATAGGTGCGGCAAGGTCGAGGATGAACAGCCCCACCCACAAGATGACGAGCTTCCTCGGTGTATCGCTTCGGACAGTTGGCGCAGAAGCCGCCGAAACGTTGGCAAGGACGAAGCGCAGCAGCAACACAAAACTGACCGACGCCACGACAACCCCCAGCATCGCGGCAACCCCTAAGGCCCTGAAGCCGCAGGCGCCCTCAAAAGAGGACCCAAACCAATGGCAAGGCGCAAGCGAAAGCAAGGCATATCCCGCCGAAGCCCCCAGCGCAAGGGCACAAATGACCGCCCCCACAAACCGCAACAAAGTGTTCATGATGCATCGCGAAGTTAAATATTTCGCAATGTTATCAAATTTGGAAATTCGGGGTCAGGTCTGACAATCGGACAACCGAGCATGAAGTTTGATATTTATCAAAGCATTCATCATTGCAACTATCGTCCATGCGCGCATTCTGGGAATTCGGCATGCATTGAGGTGCATCAAATGTGTGTGCTGCATGTCCGAATGTCAGACCTGACCCCGATTTTTTGACCCCGATTTTTGACCCCGATTTTTGGCTCCGATTTTAGGGTTCGGCCTGGAGGGTGATGTGGTCGATGCCGTGGCGGGTGCGGAGGAGGGTTTTTACCTGGTCGAGGATGGCGGGCCATTGCTGGAGGTCGGCAATCTGCAGGTGGCCTATCAGGGCGGGCTGGCCGGGGGACATTTCCCATACGTGCAGGTCGTGTACCGATACCACTCCGGGCACGGCTGCAAGGTCGGCGCCGATCTGTGTGTAGTCGGCATTGTCGGGCACGCCTTCCATCAGGTGGTGGAAGGATTCGCGCAGTACGCTGATCGTGGATTTCAGGATCAGCAGCGAAACCAGCAGCGAGAGGATGGGGTCGATCTGCATCCAGCCAGTTGCCATGATGACGCCGCCGGCGATCAGGGCGGCGACTGAGCCGAGCAGGTCGCCCAGTACGTGCACGAGGGCGGCGCGGGTGTTCAGGCTTTCTTTGTCGCGCGACAGGCTCCAGGCGACCAGCAGGTTGATACACAGGCCAATCCCGGCTACTACGAGGACGGTGCTGCCTTGCACCGGTTCGGGTTGGGCGAAGCGTTGTATGGCTTCGAAGACGATCCATCCGACCACCAGCAGCATGGCCAGGCCATTCACGAATGCGGCGAGCGCTTCGGCGCGGCCGAAGCCGAAAGAGTAGCGGGCTGAGGGGCGGCGTTTGGCTATCAGTTGCGCGAGCAGGGCCAGGCCGAGTGCGGCGGCGTCGGTGACCATGTGGCCGGCGTCGGAAATCAGGGCGAGCGAGTTGGCGATGAAGCCGGCTCCGACTTCGACCACGGCAAAGCCTAAGGTGAGCGCGAGGGCGACGGCGAGGGCGGTCTGGCTGCGGTGTTCGTTGTAATGGGCGTGCTGGGCGTCGCCGTCCAGGTGGGCGTGGAGGTGGGTGGAATCGTGGTTTTGCATGGGTTTGAATATATCAGCAATGTTTTCTTGGGAAAACACTTGTCACGGGCGGAACACCTCTCTATAATGCTGGCTCTCGGGCGGTTAGTTCAGCTGGTTAGAATACTTGGTCGACATCCAAGGGGTCGGGGATTCGAATTCCTCACCGCCCACCAGAACATGTAGTACGATTGCAAAAGACAACGGGCGGTTAGTTCAGCTGGTTAGAATACCTGGTCGACATCCAGGGGGTCGGGGATTCGAATTCCTCACCGCCCACCAGACACTTTGTAAGAGCGAGAAAGGCACACCGGTTATGACACCGCGAACTACCATCAAGTTTGGTGAGTGACGCTAGTCGATCGGCTTTCTTTTGCTTGTTCAAAATGAAGAAAAACGCGGCTAGCCCGCGTTTTTTTTCGTCCCTATTTTCCTGCATTACCTTTTTTCTTCCGGAGATCCATGATGGTTTCAGTCCGACTGCCCGACGGTTCCATCCGTCAATTCGATGCCCCAGTAACGGTTGCGCAAGTTGCGTCCAACATCAGCACCAGCCTGGGCAAAGCCGCCCTGGCCGGCAAGGTTGACGGCAAAGTCGTTGACACTTCCTTCCTGATCGAGAAGGACTCCGACGTCGCCATCGTGACCGATAAGGATCCTGAAGGCCTGGATGTGATCCGCCATTCGACCGCGCACCTGCTGGCTTACGCGGTGAAGGAGCTGTTCCCTGATGCGCAAGTGACCATCGGTCCGGTTATCGAGAACGGTTTCTACTATGACTTCTCTTACAAGCGCCCGTTCACCCCGGATGACCTGGTGGCGATCGAGAAGAAAATGCAGGAGCTGGCGAAGAAGGACGAGCAGGTGACCCGTAAAGTGCTGCCGCGCGATGAGGCTGTGGCGTACTTCAAGTCGATCAATGAGCATTACAAGGCTGAGATCATCGCGTCGATCCCGTCGAACGAGGATGTGTCGCTGTACACCGAGGGTAACTTCACCGACCTGTGCCGTGGCCCGCACGTGCCGTCGACCGGCAAGCTGAAAGTCTTCAAGCTGATGAAGCTGGCCGGCGCTTACTGGCGCGGCGACAGCAAGAACGAAATGCTGCAGCGTGTGTACGGCACCGCGTGGACCAAGAAGGAAGACCAGGAGCAGTACCTGTTCCAGCTGGAAGAGGCTGAGAAGCGCGACCACCGCAAACTGGGCAAGCAGCTGGACTTCTTCCACTTCCAGGATGAGGCGCCGGGCCTGGTGTTCTGGCATCCGAAGGGCTGGACCATCTGGCAGCAGGTGGAGCAGTACATGCGCCGCAAGTACCAGGAGAACGGCTACCAGGAAGTGAAGGCGCCGCAGATCCTGGACGCTTCGCTGTGGGGCAAGACCGGTCACTGGGATAACTATCGCGAAAACATGTTCGTGACCGAGTCGGAGAACCGTTCCTACGCGCTGAAGCCGATGAACTGCCCGGGCCACGTGCAAATCTTCAACAGCGACCTGCGTTCATACCGCGACCTGCCGCTGCGCTATGGTGAGTTCGGCCAGTGCCACCGCAATGAGCCGTCCGGCGCGCTGCACGGCATCATGCGCGTGCGTGGCTTTACCCAGGACGATGGCCACATTTTCTGCACCAACGAGCAGATCGAGCCGGAAGTGGTGGCGTTCCACCAGCAGGCGATGGAAGTCTATAAAGATTTCCATTTCGAGAACATCGATGTGAAGCTGGCGCTGCGTCCGGATAACCGTATCGGCGACGATGAGGTGTGGGATAAGGCGGAAGAGGCGCTGCGCTCGGGCCTGCGCGCTTGCGGCGTGACCTGGACTGAGCTGCCGGGCGAGGGTGCTTTCTACGGTCCGAAGATCGAGTACCACCTGAAGGATTCGCTGGGCCGCCCATGGCAGGTCGGCACCATGCAGGTCGACTTCTTCATGCCGGGCCGCCTGGGCGCCGAGTATGTGGCGGATGACAACACCCGCAAGACGCCGGTCATGCTGCACCGTGCAATCGTGGGTTCGCTGGAGCGCTTCATCGGCATCCTGATCGAGAACTATGCTGGTGCGCTGCCGATGTGGCTTGCTCCTCAGCAAGTATCGATTCTGAACATCAGCGATGCGCAGGCGGATTACTGTAAAGCGCTTGAATCCAAGCTGCGCAAGCTGGGGTTCCGCGTTGCTGCAGATTTGCGCAACGAGAAGATTACGTATAAAATCCGCGAACATTCCGTCCAAAAAGTGCCTTTCATCCTCGTGGTGGGCGACAAAGAACGGGATGCCAACACCGTGGCCGTGCGTGCCCGGGGCAATGTCGATCTGGGCGTCATGTCGATCGAGGCCCTGGTGGAGCGACTCCAGAACGATGTCGCTACCAAAGCCTGATGTGGGAAGCCCCCGCAACCGGCCAACTAACCAACATTGAAGGAAACTGCAATAGCTACTGACAAGTCCCATCGCATCAATGGCGAGATCACCTACCCCGAAATGCGTCTGTCGGGCGTAGACAATGAACCGCTGGGCATCGTAAGCCTGGCCGAAGCCTTCCGCCTGGCGGAAGAGGCGGATGTCGACCTGGTCGAGATCGCGCCGAACGCGAATCCTCCAGTCTGCCGACTGATGGATTACGGTAAGTTCAAGTATTCGGAACAGAAAAAGGCGCACGAGGCCAAGTTGAAGCAGAAGGTGATCTCGGTGAAGGAAGTCAAATTCCGTCCGGGCACCGATGATGGCGACTACAACATCAAGCTGCGCAACCTGATCAAGTTCCTGGAGGATGGTGACAAGACCAAGATCACCCTCCGTTTCCGTGGCCGTGAAATGGCCCACCAGGACATCGGCATGCGCATGCTGGAGCGCCTGAAGGCTGACCTGGAGCCGCATGGCCAGGTCGAGCAGTTCCCGAAGATGGAAGGCCGCCAGATGATTATGGTGCTGGCGCCTAAGAAAAAGAAGTAAACCCGGTGAACCGGGGTCTGACCCAAGGGTCAGACCCCGTCTAAGCAACGGCCGTAGGTTGGGGTTGGGGCTTTTGACTTTCTTAAATAGTCAAAAGCCTGGACCCAAACCTGCGGCCGTTGTGCCGTTATGGGTCTGACCCTTGGGTCTGACCCAGGTTTACCGGGTTTGAAAAACCTGTGCTATACTCCCGGGTTCCCGTGAGAGTAGGCACCAAAAGTGCAGTA
>NZ_JAYSCO010000017.1:63796-92209 GCF_041914865.1 Pseudoduganella sp.
AAAACCTGTGCTATACTCCCGGGTTCCCGTGAGAGTAGGCACCAAAAGTGCAGTAGAGTTGCTGCCACCTACAATCCGGTCATTATTGGAGCATTCACATGCCAAAAATGAAAACCAAGAGCTCCGCGAAGAAGCGTTTTCGCGTACGCCCAGGTGGCACCGTTAAGTCCGGTATGGCGTTCAAGCGTCACATCCTGACCAAGAAGACCACCAAAAACAAGCGTCAACTGCGCGGCACCCGTAACATCAATGCGTCCGACGTTCAAAGCGTCTACCGCATGATGCCATCCGCTTAATCTCACTCATTATTTAAGGAGCTACTATGCCTCGAGTAAAACGTGGGGTTACTGCACGTGCCCGTCATAAGAAAGTACTGAACCTGGCCAAGGGTTACCGTGGTCGTCGCAGCCGTGTATATCGCGTTGCCAAGCAAGCAGTTATGCGCGCTGGCCAATACGCCTACCGCGACCGCCGTAACAAGAAGCGCGTATTCCGCGCACTGTGGATCACCCGTATCAACGCGGCTTCCCGCGAACACGGCCTGACCTACAGCGTGTTCATGAACGGCCTGAAGAAGGCTGCGATTGAACTGGACCGTAAGGTCCTGGCTGACATGGCTGTGATGGACAAGCCTGCATTCGCAGCGATTGTCAACGTCGTCAAAGCCAAGATCGCTGCTTAATTGCCAGTGATGTGCGCTGTCTTCGGGCAGCGCTCATAAGAAGCGGGACATGGCTTTGCTATGTCCCGTTTTTAATTTCCACAACAGGAAAAAAGTCGGATGAACTCCCTCGAACAACTCGTCGTCGCCGCGCAGGCTGACTTTATCGCCGCCGCCGACGCTGCCGCACTTGAAAACGCCAAAGCCAAGTACCTTGGCAAGACTGGCCAGATCACCGAAATGATGAAGGGCCTGGGCAAGCTGGACCCGGAAGAGAAGAAGGCGCAGGGCGCCCTGATCAACGCTGCCAAGGTGCAGATCGAGTCCGCGCTGACCGCGCGCCGTGATGCGCTGGCGGAAGCCCAGCTGCAGCTGCGCCTGAATGCTGAAGCGATCGATGTGTCGCTGCCGGGCCGTGGCCGCGCCAAGGGTGGCATCCATCCTGTGATGCGCACCTGGGAGCGTGTTGAGGAAATTTTCCGTTCGATCGGCTTCGATGTCGCCGGTGGCCCTGAAATCGAGACCGACTGGACCAACTTTACCGCTTTGAATTCGCCGGAGAACCATCCTGCGCGTTCGATGCAGGATACCTTCTACGTCGAGGGCAACGACAGCACCGGCAAGCCGCTGCTGCTGCGTACCCATACCTCGCCGATGCAGGTGCGTTATGCCCGCAACAGCAAGCCGCCGATCAAGGTGATCGCGCCGGGCCGCACTTATCGCGTGGACTCCGATGCGACCCACTCGCCGATGTTCCACCAGGTCGAGGGCCTGTGGATCGCGGAAGACATTTCCTTCGCGGACCTGAAGGGCGTGTACCTGAATTTCGTTAAGGCTTTCTTTGAGACGGATGATCTGCAAGTGCGTTTCCGTCCTTCGTATTTCCCGTTCACCGAGCCGTCGGCGGAGATCGATATCGCTTTCGGCAGCGGTCCGCTGAAGGGGCGCTGGCTGGAGGTTTCCGGTTCTGGCCAGGTGCATCCTAACGTGGTGCGCAATTTTGGCCTGGACCCTGAGAAATACATCGGTTTCGCGTTCGGCTCCGGCCTGGAGCGCTTGACCATGCTGCGCTATGGCGTCAATGACCTGCGCCTGTTCTACGAAGGCGACCTGCGCTTCCTGAAACAGTTCAACTAAAACCCGGCAAGACAGGGTCTGACCCTTGGGTCAGACCCAGGTTTACCGGGTTTAAAAAAGATACGAAAGCTGACTATGCAATTCTCCGAAAACTGGCTGCGCACGATGGTCGATCCGAAGATGACTTCGGACGAGCTGGCCCACATGCTGACCATGTCCGGCCTCGAAGTGGAAGACATCGATCCTGTCGCGCCGCCATTCACCAACGTGGTGGTTGGCCACGTGCGCGAAACCGCAAAACACCCGAACGCCGACCGCCTGAACGTATGCCAGGTGGACGTGGGCACCGGCACCTTGCTGAACATCGTCTGCGGCGCGCCGAACGTGCGCCCCGGCCTGAAAGTGGCGTGCGCCATGGCCGGCGCCGTGCTGCCGCCGGGCGCGGACGGCAAGCCGTTCGAAATCAAGGTTGGCCAGCTGCGCGGCGTCGAGTCGCAGGGCATGCTGTGCTCCGCCAAGGAACTGAAGCTGAGCGAAGAGGGCGCGGGCCTGATCGAGCTGCCGGACGACGCGCCGATCGGCCAGAACATCCGCGACTACTTCTCGCTGAACGACCTGAAATTCACCATCAAGCTGACCCCGAACAAGGCGGACTGCCTGTCCGTGCTGGGCGTGGCGCGTGAAGTGTCGGCCCTGACCGGTTCGCCGCTGCACCTGCCGCAGAACCGCGTGGTGCCGGTCACCCTGGATGAAAAACTGGCGGTGAAGGTGTCGGCGCCGGAGCTGTGCGGCCGTTTCGCCGGCCGCGTGATCCGCGGCCTGAACGCCAAAGCCGAAACCCCGGCCTGGATGAAGCAGCGCCTGGAGCGCAGCGGCCAGCGTCCGGTATCGGCGCTGGTGGACATTTCCAACTATGTGATGCTGGAGATGGGCCGCCCATCGCACGTGTTCGACCTGGACAAGATCCACGGTTCGCTGGACGTCCGTTGGGGCAAGAAGGGTGAGCAGATCAAGCTCCTGAACGGCAATACCATCGAAGTCGATGAGTGGGTCGGCGTGATCGCCGACGACAAGGAACTGGAGTCGCTGGCCGGCATCATGGGCGGCGACGCCACCGCCGTGTCCGACGACACCAAGAACATTTACCTGGAAGCCGCCTTCTGGTGGCCGAACGCGATCCAGGGCCGCGCCCGCAAGTACAACTTCTCGACCGATGCGGCGCACCGCTTCGAGCGTGGCGTGGACTATGCGTCCATCCCTGAGCACCTGGAGCGCATCACCGCGCTGCTAGTGGAAATCTGCGGCACGCCGGAGACCAAGGTGGGCCCGATCGACGACCAGATCGTCAACATCCCGCAGCGCGCGCCGGTGCAGATGCGTACCGCCCGCGCCGCCAAGGTGATCGGCGTGGCGCTGAACGACGAGATGATCGCCGACATCTTCAAACGCCTGAACCTGGAGTTCACGCTGGCCGATGGCGTGTTCTCGGTGACCGCGCCGTCCTACCGCTTCGACATCGAAATCGAGGAAGACCTGATCGAGGAAGTGGCGCGCGTGTATGGCTTCGAGAACATCCCGACCCTGCCACCGGTGGCGGCGAACGAGATGCGCATCGCGCCGGAAAACACCCGCTCGATCTTCGCCGTGCGCCACCAGCTGGCCGACCTGGGCTTCCAGGAAGTGGTGAACATGAGCTTCGTCGACGCGCAGTGGGAGCTGGACTTCAACGGCAACGACAACCCGATCAAGCTGCAGAATCCGATCGCTTCGCAGATGTCCGTGATGCGCTCGTCGCTGATCGGCAGCCTGGTGGCGAACGTGCGCTACAACGTCAACCGCAAGCAGCCGCGCGTGCGCCTGTTTGAAGTGGGCGCCATCTTCAAGCGCGACGCCGCGGTGCAGGATGGCCCGCTGACCGTGGCCGGCTACGACCAGCCGCAGCGCGTGGCGGCCATGGCTTACGGCCCGGTGGCGGACGAGCAGTGGGGCCTGGAAACCCGTGATGTCGATTTCTTCGACGTCAAGGCGGACCTGGAAGCCCTGTTCGCGCCGCGCCAGCTGCGCTTTGCCAAGCTGGCCCATCCGGCGCTGCACCCTGGCCGTGCCGCCTCGGTCGAGCTGGACGGCAAGGTGATCGGCTTCATCGGCGAGCTGCACCCGCGCTGGCTGCAGAAATACGACCTGCCAAAGGCGCCGGTCGTGTTCGAAGTAGATGCTGTTGCGCTACAGCAACGCGACGTGCCAAAATACGAAGAAATTTCGAAGTTCCCGGGCACCACGCGCGACGTGGCGCTGGTGGTGAAACAGGGTGTTCCGGTGCAGGACCTGCTCGACGCTTTCAAGGGCGCCGTGGCAGCGCATGCACAAGGCCGCATCGTGCAAGCCATTGTTTTGTTTGATGAATATCGCGGCAAGGGCTTGGAAAGCGACGAAAAATCGCTTGCTTTCCGCTTTAGCTTGCAAGATACTCAAAACACCCTGCAGGACGATGTAGTGGACGAGCTGATGAAGACGCTCACCGCGCATGTAGTACTGGCGCACGGTGCAAAACTGCGGGCTTAACTTAATATTTCAGTCACTCCAGCGAGTCCGGCAATGCCGGACTCATGTTCTTTAGAAGGCAGGGCAGCAAAATTAACCACAACGACGTCGATTCCGCCGTACTCGAATCCGCATTGGACGCCGAACTGCACAGCGCGATGCAGAGCGCCAAGGTACGCCAGGAAGCTGAAAAGGATTTGCCTACGCTGACCAAGGCGGAGCTGGCCGAACTGTTGTTCGAACAGGTTGGCCTGAACAAGCGTGAGGCCAAGGACATGGTCGAGACCTTCTTTGACGAGATCCGCAACGCGCTCGAACGGGGCGAAGCGGTGAAGCTGTCGGGTTTCGGCAATTTCCAGCTGCGCGACAAGCCGCAGCGTCCGGGGCGCAACCCGAAAACCGGCGAGGAAATCCCGATCACCGCACGCCGTGTGGTGACCTTCCACGCCAGCCAGAAGCTGAAGGGCATGGTTGAAGACAGCGCCGGTTCGGCGCGTACCGCCTGACCAGCAAGGACGCATGAATGAATGACCGTCCTGGCAAGGCAGACCTGGCAGTGCTGCCGCCGATTCCGGCGAAGCGCTACTTCACCATTGGCGAGGTCAGCGAACTGTGCGGCGTGAAGCCGCATGTGCTGCGCTATTGGGAACAGGAGTTTACCCAGCTGAAACCGGTCAAGCGGCGTGGCAACCGCCGCTATTACCAGCATCACGAAGTGCTGTTGATCCGCCGTATCCGCGAGCTGCTGTATGAACAGGGCTTTACGATTTCCGGCGCACGCAATAAGCTCGATAGCCGCGCTGCCGATCCGGGGCAAGGCGAGTATGATGAAAACCTGGGTCTTGGCGCAGCGGGCGACGCCCCTCCGCTGGACCGCGAGATGCTCCGCCGGGAGCTGCTGGGCATCCTGGACCTATTGAAGTTGTAAGCAGCTGTAGCAAGGGCGCTTAGGCGTCCTTTTTTTCGGCTACACTCGACAAATCTGTTAAACCTTTGGTGCTACAATATTAACGTTATGATTTTGCTAGTGATATTGCAGACGCTGGCTTCGTTCCCAAGCTGAGATTTAATGAGGGAAGATCAATGATTCGCGTAGCCATCTGTGACGACCACCAGATTGTACGGGCAGGTTTCAAGCAAATCTTTTCGTCCTCGGACGAATTCAGTGTCGTGGCCGAAGGTAGTAGCGGCCGCGAGGCGCTGGATATCGCCCGCAAGGAAATATGTGACGTATTGCTGCTCGATATCGCCATGCCGGACCAGAGCGGTATCGACACGCTGCGTACCATCCGCCAGGGCCAGCCCGATTTGCCGGTGCTGATCCTGTCCGGCTATCCTGCCCAGCAGTATGCGCTCAACCTGTTCAAAATGGGCGCCAACGGATACCTGAACAAGGAGTGCGAGGCGGAGGAGCTGATCAATGCCGTCCGCACCGTGCACCAGGGCCGCCGCTATGTCAGCTCGCAGGTGGGCGAGCTGCTGGCGCAAAGCTTTGACCGCGATCCGAACACGGCCCTGCATACGGAGCTGTCGGACCGTGAGTTCCAGGTGTTCCTGCGCCTGGCGCGCGGCGCTACCGTGTCCGATATCGGCACGGCGCTGTCGCTCAGCATCAAGACAGTCAGTACCTATCGGACCCGCATCATGGAGAAGATGGGCTTGCAGTCCAATAGCGACCTGACTTACTACGCCATGAAGAATAATCTTCTGGACTAACCCCTCCCGCCGCACGGTTGACTTGCCGTGCGGCAGCAATTTCCCGCGCGTTTTATAATGGGCACGATGTATTTCACCCTCGAACCTGCGCCCCGGCACCGGCTGCCACTATATAAAACGCTCCTGTGTGTCACATGTGCGTTGATCCTGATCGTCAACGGCTTTAGCCTGTTCCACAACCTGCAGTCGCTGAAAGGGGCCAACGAGCAGCTGGCGCTCAGCTCGCGCGTGGCGGAACGGCTGCAGTACCTGAATGTGCTGGTGCTGGATGCCGACAGCAGTGCGCGCGGCTACTTCATTTCCGGTAAAGAGACTTACCTGGGGCCGACGCGCTCCGTGGTGAGCGAGGCCGAGCGCGAATTCCGCGAGCTGGAAAAACTGCTCGCCAATAATCCGGTGCAGCTGAAAAACCTGCAGCAGCTGCAGGCGCTGGTGCGCAAGCGCATTGCCATCCTGTCGCAGGCGATTGATGTCTACAAGCACAGCGGCCTGCAGGAAATCGTGAACATCGCCCAGGTCAGCGACGAGCGTAGCGGGATGGATGAAATTCGCCTGCAAATCGTGATCATGGTGCGCGAGCAGAACGAGGCGATGGCGGCGCGCGCCACGAGCTTCTACCAGGAATACCAGAAGGCGGTGGTGATGGGGGCCGGCATCAATGCGGTCGCCATCGTGGTGCTGATCATGTTTTACCAGCTGGTGCGGCGCAGCTTCGTGCACCGGGCGGCGGTGGAGCATGCCTTGCAGCTGTCGAACGAGAGCCTGGAGTCGATGGTGCAGCAGCGTACCGAACAGCTGTCGGTGCTGTCGCGCCACCTGATTTCGATCAGCGAAGACGAGAAAATGCGCCTGTCGCGCGAACTGCACGACGAGATGGGGGCGAACCTGACCTCCATCAGCATGGATATTTCGGCTGTCACGCACCAGCTGCAGAAAACGCATCCCGAACTGGCGGCCCAGCTGCGCCGCGCGCGCGGTACGCTGATGGAAACGGTGGAACTGAAGCGCCGCATCATCGAAGACCTGCGTCCGAGCCTGCTCGATAACCTGGGCCTGGGCGCGGCCATCGACAGCTATTGCGAGGACTTCGCGCGCCTGGCCGGCATTCCGTGCGAGACCGATGTGGGCAGCGATATCGATGCGGTGGCCAAGGGCGACAGCAGCCTGTCGATTGCCTTGTTCCGCATCGTGCAGGAATCGCTGACCAATATCCGCAAGTACGCCAAGGCCAGCCACGTCAACGTGACGCTCAAGCGCCAGGCCGATGAAATGCTGGTACTGCGCATTATCGACGATGGTATCGGTATTGCGGCGCCGACGCTGGCCAAGCCGATGTCACATGGCCTGCTGGGGATGCGCGAGCGGGCCTTGCTGCTGGGTGGGGTCTTGAATATCCGCCGCGGGCGCGGCGACCGGGGAACCTGCATTGAAGTGTACATCCCGCTGAAAGGGCGGGGGGGGCGGGCGACCATTGCTGGCGCGCCCGCGGTGGTGCCTCAGCCTAGCAGCATGCCACATCAGCGAGCAGGCGATCATACTCCGTCTTCGCCACCTTATAGCACTCGCCCGCATAGCGTTCCAGACCTTCACGATCAATCACAGTGATGTTGCCGCGGCGGTAGGTGATCATGCCGTCTTCCTGCAGCTTGCCGGCGGCAGCGGTGATCGATTCGCGCCGTACGCCCAGCATGATCGAGATCATCTCCTGGGTCACTTTCAGCTCATTGCTTGGCGAGCGGTCCAGGCGGTCCAGCAGCCAGCGGCACAGTTTCTGTTCGATCGAGCTGTGGCGACCGCCCACGGCGTTCTGTGCCATCTGGGCGAACAGCGCGGCGTTGTAGCGCATCAGCAGCTGGGGCAGGGCGCCGCCCTGGTTGAAGGCATCGCGCAGCGCTTGCGCCTTCATGCGGTAACCGTAACCGGCGCTTTGCACCACGGCGGTGCACATGGCGCGCTCGCCGGCGAACATCGACACGCCCACCACGCCTTCATGGCCGACCACGGCAATCTCGGTGGTGGCGCCGTCTTCCATCACATACAGCAGGGAGAGGATGGCGGTGGTCGGGAAGTACACATATTCCAGCTTGCTGCCGAATTCAAACAATTCCTTGCCGAAAGGCAGTTGCACCAGTTCCAGGTGTTCGAACAGGGCCTCCAGTGCTTCACGAGGGAGGGCTGCCAGCAGTTCATTCTGCTGGGCGCCGCTGTAGCTGACAACCGGCCGGGACGCAACTTTGAACTCAGAAGAACCTACAGGCATGGAACGGGACAGCGAGTTCTTGGCAGAGACGCTAAGTTGAGTGTTGTTCATTTTTTCCTCACAAAACTAAAGTACACGGTGTTGCAGTCGGCATTCTTAGGGGGTGTTGCTTGCCGATCGCGTTGGTATTACTTTAATTTTCTATGTGAGCGATGAACATAAGAGCTGTGTCCTCCGTCATGTAGGCTGGAAACATGACGGTTTGTCAGGCTAGTCCTACAAGCACTACAACATCCCGATTTTTACTGGCGCACGCTTCAAAAATGGGGACGTACCCTCTTTTTTGGGCAACTTGTTGCTCGAAAAATGGGGTACGTCCCCATTTTTCAGGCGGAATTGGCCGAGGGCCTGCTTCAGCAGGGCGGTTTCGGCGTGGACGCGGCTGGCGCCTTCGGAGGCTTGCACGACCAGGGCGGCGTTCTGGCGGGTCATGTCGTCGATCTGGTGCAGGGCGCTGTTGATGCGGGCGATCTCGCTGCGCTGGCCGGCTTCGGCCTGGGTGATGCGGGCCATGACTTCTTCCATGCTGCGGACGGAGGCGACAACCTGGGCCATGCTGGCGCCGGCGGCGTCGACCTGGGCATTTCCGCTCTCGACCTTGCTGACGGAGTCGCCGATCAGTTGCTTGATCTCGAGGGCGGCGGCGGCCGAGCGCTGGGCCAGGTTGCGTACTTCGGTGGCAACGACGGCAAAGCCGCGGCCGGCTTCGCCGGCGCGTGCCGCTTCCACGGCGGCGTTCAGGGCGAGGATGTTGGTCTGGAAGGCGATGCCGTCGATGACGCCGATGATGTCGGCAATGCGGTCGGAACTGGCGCGGATGGCGGCCATGGTGCCGACCACGGCGTCCACGCTGTCGCCGCTGCGGCGGGCCACGCCGGCGGCTTGCTGTACCAGCTCGCGGCCGTCGTCGGCGTGGGCGCTGTTGCGCTGTACGGCGGCGTCCAGCTGTTCCATCGCTTCCACCGTTACGTGCAAGGCTTCGGCCTGGGTGCTGGTGGAGCCGCTCAGGGCGCTGCTGCCGCTGGCCAGTTCGTCGGCGGCGCTGGCGATGCGGGCCGCGCCGCTGCGGATGTCGGCGACCAGGGTCTGCAGGGAGGCGGTCATGGCGCTGAAGGCGTTGGCGAGGGCGCCGGTTTCGTCGCGCGCGGGGGAGGCGATGCGCACGCTGAGGTCTCCCGCTGCGGCGGCCTGGACGGCGTGGTTCAGCTGGCGGATGTCGCGCATGAAGGATACGTAGAAGCCGGCGCCGAGCCAGCCGGCCAGCGCCAGGGCCAGCACGACGACGGCGGCGACGGCGTTGCGGTACAGGGTGTCGCGGGCGGCGCGGGCGGCCAGCAGCTGGTCGAGCGCGTCGGCGGTGCTGCCGGACAGGCCCTGCAGGGCGGCGGCGGCTTTCAGGCCGGCGCCGTTGAATTCCTTGCCGCTGGTCTGGTTGTAGGAGTTCAGCACTTCGTTGCGGGCGCGTTCCAGAAAGGCCAGCGCTTCCGGCACGGCGGCCAGGCGTGGTTCGAGCGTGGCGGCCAGGGCCGGGTTGTGCTGCAGGATGGTGTGGTATTGGGCCGGCAGGCGTTCCAGTTCATGCCGTGCCAGCATCGCGGTGGCGGTCAGCATCTGGTCTTCGCCCGCTTCGAACAGGCCGCTATCGATGTAGGCGGCGCCGCGGCCGCTGATCACGGACAGGTTTTCCGCCAGGCCGGGGAAGGTCTTGAGGAAGGAGGCGATCAGGTAGACGGTGCGCACTTCCGGGTCGAGCGAGAGGCGGGCGCGGTCGGCCGCCTGTGCGGCAAGGCTGTCGGCCAGGGCGACCAGTTTGCTGTGCGCGGCGAAGCTGGCGCGCGCATCAAGGCCGGCCTGGCGTTGCTGCAGCTGCTGCCAGCCTTGTTCCAGCTCGGCCTGGGCGGCGAGGCCGGCGAGCGGGCCGATGGCCAGCGGCTGCAGGGCGGCGAGGGCGGTGTTCGCTGCCTCGCTGCTGGCGCGGATGGCGGCGGAGTCGCCCTGCTGGCTGGCGGCCAGGCGCAGGTGTTCCAGGCTGCGTTTGTGCTGCAGCTGGCGGCGCAGTTCGTGCAGCTGGCGCACATAGGCCAGGCCCTGGCGTTCTTGCGCGGTGAAGGAGACCGATTTATGTAGTTCCGCTACCAGCAGGCCGGAGGCGAGCAGCAGGGGCAGCAGGAAAACAAGGGAGACTAGGACAAACTTGGGCAGCAGGCGCAGCCTCTGCATGAGGGCGATGGCAGGCTGGAGGAAAATCATGGTGGCATCCGCAGTGGGTTTTCAAGGCGCGATAATGATGCAAGGCAATTGTTACGCCGTGATGAATCGGGGCATAATGTGCTGAGTGCAATCTTTTCTTAATCCCATGCATGT
Organism: Pseudoduganella sp.; assembly: GCF_041914865.1. NCBI lineage: Bacteria > Pseudomonadati > Pseudomonadota > Betaproteobacteria > Burkholderiales > Oxalobacteraceae > Pseudoduganella > Pseudoduganella sp. Next base: position 74,416 of record NZ_JAYSCO010000017.1, read on the forward strand.
AATCTTGGTAGAAGACGATGCCGTGCTGGCCGATGGCCTGGTGCGGGTGCTGAACGGTCACGGTATGAAGGTCGAGCTGCTGCAGAACGGCAGCGAGGCCGATGCCTTGCTGCAGCGCCCGGGCCCGGTCGATGTGCTGGTGCTCGATATCGGCTTGCCGGGACTGGACGGTTTTGAGGTGGTGCGCCGCCTGCGGGCGCGCGGCAGCCAGCTGCCGGTGCTGTTGCTGACGGCGCGCGATGCGGTGGAAGACCGGGTGCGCGGCCTGGAGCTGGGCGCCGACGATTACCTGGTCAAGCCTTTCGCGACGCCGGAGCTGGTGGCGCGCGTGCGGGCGCTGGCGCGGCGCAATGCGCCCAAGCCGAGCGTGCTGCAGATGGGCGAGCTGGTGCTCGATGTGGGCGCCAAGCGCGCCCGCGTGCGCGACAAGGTGGTCGATTTGTCGGTGCGCGAATGGGCGGTGCTGGAATACCTGCTGCAGCATGGCTCACGCGTGGTGAGCAAGCAGCAGATCATCGATGCCATCCTGCCGTGGGGCGAGGATGTGACCCCGAATGCGGTGGAGGTGTATATCTCGCGCATCCGGCAGAAGACGGCCGATGCCGGCATCAGCATCCGCACCATCCGCGGCTTCGGCTATATGCTGGAACCGGAGGCGCATGGATAGCATCCGCCTGCGCCTGCTGAAATGGCTGGTGCTGCCGGTCCTGCTGCTGAACCTGGCCGGCATGGCGCTCAGCTATGCGCTGGCGTGGGTTCCGGCCCAGATCGCATTTGACCAGGCGCTGGGCGATGCGGCGGCCATGCTGGCGGCGCGCGTGGGCGAACAGGATGGCCGGCTGGCGCTCGACCTGCCGCCCGCCGCCGAGCGGGCCCTGCGCAACGACGAACTCGATAAAGTGTATTTTTCCCTGCGCGACAGCGCCGGACGCTTGTTGGCCGGCGATGCCGTCTTGCCGCTGCCGGCGCTGCGAACCGGCGGACCGGCGCTGGATGGCGAAGTGGCGGGCGAGGCAGTGCGCCTGGTGGCGCTGCCGGTGCGGGCTGGCCAGCAGGCCGGCGTGGTGGTGGTGGCCAAGACGCTGCGCAAGCGCGGCCAGGCGCGCGCCGCCATCGTGCGCGCCATGCTGCCGCTGGCGGCCGTGCTGACGCTGGCCTCGGCCGGCCTGGTGTGGTTCTCGGTGACCAATGGCGTGGCGCCGCTGCACCGGGTGCGGGCCGAGATCCAGGGCCGCAGCGCGGACGACACGGCGCCGATCGCGGTGGCCGAGGTGCCGCTGGAAGTGGCGCCGGTGGTGCAGGCCTTCAATGGCTTGCTGGAGAAGGTGCATGCCGGGGCCCAGGCGCAGCAGGACTTCCTGGCCAATGTGGCGCACCAGCTGCGCACGCCGCTGGCCGGCATGCGCACGCAGATCGATCTGCTGGCGGCGCAGCAGCGCGCGCCGGAGGCGGCCAGCGCGCTGGCCATGATGCAGGCGTCGACCGAGCGCATGATCCGCCAGGTTAACCAGCTGCTGGCCTTTGCGCGCGCCGAGCCGGGCCCGCTGCGCAAGACGCGCATGGAGCGCATGGCGCTCGACCAGCTGCTGGAGGAGTCGATCCAGCACTTCGTCGAACAGGCGCTGCGCAAGGATATCGACCTGGGCTTCGACCTGCAGCCGACCATGGTGAAAGGCGACCGCTTCCTGCTGCGCGACCTGGTCGACAACCTGGTGGACAATGCGATCCGCTACACGCCGCCGCACGGCACGGTGACGGTCAGCTGCTTCCCCCACCTGGGCGGCGGCATGCTGACGGTGGAGGACTCGGGTCCCGGCATTGCGCCGGCCAAGCGCAGCGCGGTGTTCCAGCGCTTCCAGCGGCTTGACGAAAAGACCACGGGCAGCGGCCTGGGGCTGGCCATTGTGCGCGACATCGCCACCGCCCACGGCGCCAGCGTGGCCATCGATACCCCGGCCAGCGGGCAGGGCGCCTTGTTCTCCGTATATTTCCCCAGCTAAATATTTCGCCCTGTCAGGTTTTTGTCAGGGTTTCCTCAGGGTAATGCAAGCTTCGCTGGCTAGACTATGGCTATCGAAAGTCTAACCGTGGGGAGCAAAATAATGAAACGCCAACAAGCAGGTTATACGCTGGTGGAAATCATGGCGGCAGTAGCGATCATTGCCATCATTACCGCCGTCGGCATGCCAGCCTACAGCGGCTACGTCAAACGGGGCCGCCTGACGGAAGCGTTCACCGGCCTGGGCGCGGGCCAGACGGCGGCCGAACAGTTCTGGGCCAACAACCGCACCTACGCGGGTTTTGAAAACTCCGGCTCCTTCCCGAAAAGCGGCCCGAACTTCGACTACGCGCTGAGCGACGCCGGCCCCAGCGGCTATACCCTGCGCGCCACCGGCAAGGGCATGGTGCAAGGCTTTACCTACACCATCGACCAGAACGGCAACCGCAAGACCACCGCGGTGCCGACCGGCTGGACCACCAACGACAGCTGCTGGGTCGACCGGGAGAGCGGGAAATGCACCAACTGATCCCGCTCCGGTCGCGCCAGCGCGGCGTGACCCTGATCGAGCTGATGGTGGGGCTGGGCATCGTCGCCTTTACCCTCGCCCTCGGCGTGCCGTCCATGTCGCACTGGCTGCAAACCAATAAGGCCAAGGCCACATCCGAGTTCTATGCCGACGGCCTGGCCACGGCGCGCCGCCAGGCCCTGGGCCACAATGCGCGCAGCCGCATTGTGTTCAGCGAGAACGCGGCGAACGGCCAGTACAACTGGCAGATCGACGTCTGCTTCCCGCAACCGGGTGCCCCGTGCAACCCCGACTCGGGCGGCTGGTCCACCGTGGACAAGCCGGCCGCGAACGACCCGCAAGGCGAGCAGGGCTACAAATCGGTGTTCCGATCGGCCGCCAGCCTGGCGTCCAATAACCTGGTGATGCCGGTGATGCAGCCAGCGTCGGCGCGCGACATCTACTTTACCGAGCTGGGTTGGGTCGACCCCACCGTGGAGGACCGCCTGAACAGCATCCGCCTGAACCCAGGCAGCCAATACAAGGACGAGGTGCCTACTGTGGCACTGATGGTCACCTTGTCCGGCATGACCACCAAGTGCGATCCAACGCGCGGCACCGGCGATTCGAGGGCGTGTCCAGAATGAATACCATCAAATTCAAGAAGCAGGGTGGCGCCGCCATGGTCGAGGCGGTCGTGGCGGTGGTCCTGCTGGCGGTGGGCCTGCTCGGCACCGTGGCCATGCAGGCGCGCTCCTACGCCGCCATCAACGATGCCGGCATGCGCGCGGAAGCGACGCTGGCGGCGGATCGCCTGATCGGCATTGTCAGCAACGACTACGACAACATCGACCAGTATGTATTCACCGCCAAGGACAAGACACAGCCTTCGACAGCGCTGAAGCCGTGGATGGGCGAAACGCTGGCCGCGATTCCCGGCGCTGCGGTGGACGTGGCCGTGGTGCGCGGCCCGACCCAGACCCAGGTCGACATCACTATTGCGTGGCAGCGCCGCAAGGACGATGAACCGAACAAGCACGTGATGACGACCTACATCATGAACCCGAAGGTGCTGCCATGAACCGCGTTGACCTGGTGCGCCGCGCGCGCGGCTTTTCGGTGGTGGAACTGATGGTGAGCGTGGTGGTGGGCATGCTGGCGATTATGTTTGCCACGCGCCTGCTGGCCACGTCGGAAACCGACAAGGCCGCCGCATTGGGCAGCTCGGACAGCATGCAGAACGGCATGCTGGCGCTGTTCTCCCTGAACTTCGATGCGTCCCAGGCCGGGTGGGGCATCAACGACACGCTGGTCAACGGCTGCAACACCCTGATGTCCGATGCTGAAGGTTTCGCCATGCAGAGCGTGAAGCGCGGCGGCGTCGATACCACGCCGCTGGCGCCGGTGATCATCGTCAATAACGGCGAGCGTTCGGACGTGATCAGCCTGAACTCGGCCGGCAGCCTGTCCGGCGTCGGCAACGTGTCGCTGGCCGACCTGTATGCCGGCGGCAGCGAGATACGTGTCAGCACTAATAACCCGTTCGGCTTCAATACCGGCGACGTGATCGTGGTGGTGCCGGAACCGGCGGGCGGCAATTGCAGCATTGCGCAGCTGTCGGGCGTCGCCACCGACATCCTGCAGATTGCCAGCGGCCGCTTCAACTCCGGCGCCGGCCTGCTGGGCGGCGTGTATAACCAGGGCAGCAAGGCGCGCGTCTTCAACCTGGGCCCGGCGGACAAGTTCGCCCTGCATACCTGGTCGGTGCAGCGCGGCGTGCTGCGCCTGCGCGCCTCGAACATGACCGGCAGCAGCGAAGCCCCGAAAGCAGTGGTGGACAATGTGGTGGCGATCAAGGCGCAGTACGGCTTCGACACGCGCGCCGGCTTTGACCCGGTGTACGGCTCCCAGGTGAACACCTGGAGCGCCGATATGCTGGATGCCGACGGCAGCGGCGTGGCCGGCGATGCCGGCGATTTCCAGCGCGTGACGGCTGTGCGCCTGGCCGTGGTGGCACGCAGCCAGGTGCCGGATAAGCCCAAGACTGCCGATGGCACCTGCACCACAACCACCAATAAGCTGACCATTTTCCAGACCCAGACCCCGTCCGGCGTGGCGCCGGTGCCGGTGACCGTGGCGCTTGATACCGAGGGCGACAAGGTCCACTGGTCCTGCTACCGTTACCGCGCGTTTGAAACCGTGGTCCAGATCCGCAACAATGCCTGGAGGCCATGATGCGTAAGCCTTTCCCCACAATGCGCCGCCAGCGCGGCCTGTCCGTGCCGATCATGCTGATCATGCTGGGCGTGATGCTGGCGTCCAGTATCTATATGCTGCGTTCGAGTAATTCGACCACCCTGACCACGGCCAACCTGGCCTATGAAACTTCGCTCGCCAAGGCGGCCGACGCGGGCATCCACCAGGCTTATGCCTGGCTGTCGGCCACGCCGCGCGCCGCGCTGTGGAACGATGTGCAGGCGGCCGGCTACCGCGCCACCACCAACCCGGCGCCGGGCCGGGGACCGTCGGACAAGGAATACTGGATGGGCTCGGCCAAGATGGTGGACGCCGCCGGCAACCAGGTGGAGTACGTGATCCATCGCCTGTGCACCTTTCCCGGGCCGTTCGACCAGGGACAGCCGGCCAACTCCTGCGCGCTCACGTCCTCCAAGCAGGACACCAGCGGCCGTGCCGGCGTCGGCGACAGCCTGTCGTCCGATGCGCCGACGTACTTTGAAGCGCCGCAGCTCTCCTACGTCATCACGGCCCGCATCAGCGGCGCGCGCGGTGGCAATGTGATGAACCAGGCAGTCGTCATGATGGGGCCTTAAGAAAGCTAGGAAACGACCATGAAAAAACTCTTTACCCTTGCCGCGGCCAGCGCCGCGCTGGCGTCGGCCCTGCTGCCTGGTGCGGCCGATGCAGCCAAGACCAATATCGCCCAGGTGCCCCTGCTGAATATCAGCGGCACCGGCACGGTCAAGCCGAACCTGATGCTGTTGTTTGATAACTCCGGCTCGATGGAATCGCATTTCACGCCGGATAATGTGAACGACAACCTGTGCCGCTCGCTGGCCACGCTCGAGGCGGGGCAGACCGCTTGCAGTCCCGGCCATCCGCCGTTCATGAGCCCGGACTTCAACCGGCAGTACTACAATCCGCGCATCCGCTACCAGCCGCCGATCAAGTGGGACGGCAACAGCTATCCCGAGCAGACCGCCGGCAACACCACCAGCTGGACCGTGGTCAACAGCGACGGCTTCGGCAAGTTGAACCGCAACCTGTCCGGTGCCAGCGATACCAGCATCAACCTGGTGACCGAGTTCCCGGACCTGGCCTGGTGCGCGGGCGAAGACTGCAAGCTCAATAGCAATTACTCCTACCCGGACAAGACCTATACCACCAGCAAGGCGGTGAGCGGTGCGCCTTACTACTACAACATCGTGGTGTCGGAATACTGCACCGACGAGACGATGAAGAAGTGCGTATCGACCACGCCCGGCGCCAGTGCTCCCGCCGGCTATCCGATCCCGGCCAAGGTGCGCTGGTGCGATTCGACCAAGTTGACCAACTGCCAGGCGAAACAGGTTGGCAATTTCAAGTGGCCCAAATTCTCCACGCCGCTGGCCACCAACAAAGCGTTTGGCACGGTGTCGGTAGGCGCCAGCAATACCGCCACGTCCCTGAATGTTAATTTTGTCGCCATCCGCAACCCGGCCAGCGGCACCGCGACCAATATCACCAGCGGCACCATGACGGCCAGCACCGGCACCGATACCGCTGCCAAGCGCGCGGCGCTGGCCAGCGCGATCGCGGCCAACATCATCGCCACCAACAAATCCTCGCCGGGCACCAATCCGTATTGGGCCTGCGTGCGTGCGCCGGTCGGCCAGCCGACGGTGTCGGCCTGCTCGACGTATGGCATTACCCTGAGCGGCGACGACGTGGTGGCTGTGATGCCGATCAAATGCAGTGCCGCGCCAAAGGATATGGCCAATTGCGAATTGCTGCCGGACGACGTGACCCTGAACAACCGTGCCGGCTGGATCCTGAGCACGGAAACCAATCAGGTGCGTCCAGCGCCTAGCGCCAACTGGCCAGCCACCGCCTTGCTGAACGTGGAAGGCAAGACCGGCAACACCTCTTCCATCATTTCCCAGATCAAACTGGGCAGCAAGACCCTGGTGAGCACCTCGGTTGATCTGGGCAAGAACTCCGACCAGTTCAAAGTCGCTGGTTTGATCCGTACCGCCATCAACAACGCCAAGATCGCAGGCGTGGTGGCCTACATCGGCGGCGACCAGGCCAGCAGGATGTGCGCCGACCTCGATGCATCCTGGGTGTGCGTGGCCGATACCGCCGGTGCCAAGGGCACCAACCTGTCGATCTCCTATAACGTCACCGGCAGCATTGACCTGAGCGACCGCTATGCCAGCGACACCGCGCTGGACAGCATTCCAACCTCGGTCCTGCCGATTTCCAGCGGCATCAGCACGGCCTTTGCGCGTGTCGACATCCTGCCGGGCAACACCTATCCGAAAGCCTCGGCGCGTACCGACTGCGCCGGCGCCAGCTGCACGTACGCCGAGGAGATGACCAATTTCGCCAACTGGTACACCTACTACAAGAGCCGCATGCAGATGATGAAGTCGGCCGTCGGCCTGGCTTTCGCCTCGTTGAATGCCAACTACCGCGTCGGCTATGCGCTGCTGTCGGAGGCGGCCGTGGGTAGCCCCATGAAGATGAAGCCGGCCGAATTCAGCGGCACCAACCGCTCCAACTTCTACACCAAGCTGTACGAAACCACGACCAGCGGCTCCACCCCGAGCCGTCCGGCGCTGGACAACGTGGGCCGCATGTTCTCCAACCTGACGCCTTACGAGTACGCTGCAGGGGAGGAAGTCGTGCAGTTCCCTTGCCAGCAGAACTTCACGCTGTTCACCACCGACGGCTACTGGAACGGCGGCTCCACTCCCAACGTTGTGAACAACGACAATAAGGAAGACGCCTCGCGCTTCTGCACCCGCGCCGGTGGCTGCGTAGACACCCGCACGCAGAATGCGCCATCGCTGGCCGACGTTGCGCTGCACTGGTACAACGGCGGTTCCTCGACCAAGACCGTGGCCCTGCGCGGCGACGCGCTGGACAAGGACATGACCAAGCCCGGCAAAGTGCCGGCAGGCCCTGGTGAGAACACCCACCTGCACATGAACACCTTCACCCTGGGCCTGGGCATGGATGGCCTGATGACCTACGAGAAGAACTACGCCACTTCGCCGAAAGTCGGCGGCGACTACTACAATGTGATCACCGGCGTAAAAACCGGCTGCCCATGGAACGGCGGCGGTGAGTGGGTCTGGCCTGACCCGGAAGTGGGCAGCTCCAGCAACACCGTGCAGGCGCGCGTGGACGACCTGTGGCACGCCGCGGTGAACGGCAAAGGGCTGTACTTCAGCGCCAACGAGCCGAAGGAAGTGGTGGATGGCCTGGCCGCTGCCCTGGGCAAGATGCAACAGACCGTTGGCGCCGCGTCGGCGGCGGCAACCTCGACCCCGAACATCTCGCTGGAAGACAACGACATCTTCTCCGACACCTTCACCACCGTGAAGTGGTACGGCGAACTCGCGGACCGCAAGATCGACACCGCCACCGGCGAAGTGAACCCGACGCCGGTCTGGACCACCACCGGCGTACTGGGCAAGGACGTGGCGGCCGCCAGCGACACCCGTAATATCTACAAAGTGGACGAGTCGGGTGTGATGGAGAACTTCACCTACGACAACCTGTCGGCGCTGGAGAAATCCTGGTTCGACGGCAAATGCTCGTCGCTGCCGCAGTGCATCCTGCTGAACACCACCGACCGCGCCAAGGTAGACAGCGGCGCCAATATGGTGAACTGGCTGCGCGGCCAGCAGCAGCACGCGGACGACAAGATTTTCCGCGCTTACACCATGACCAATTTCACGCCGACCGGCGCGTCCGGCCCGATCCCGATCGTGCTGGGCGACATTGCCTCGTCCAAGCCGGCCTATATGCGCGAACCGCGCAAGAGCTATACCACGGCCGGTTATTCGACCTACAAGGCGGAGAATGCAGGGCGCCCAGCCACCGTGTTCACCGCCGCCAACGACGGCATGCTGCACGCGTTTGACGCCAGCAACGGCGAGGAGCGTTTCGCCTACGTGCCGCGCATCACCATGAGCAAGCTGTGGAACCTGACCAGCACCACCTACGCCACCAACCACATCTTCACCACGGACGGTTCGCCCGAACTGGGCGACGTGAAGATCAATGACAAATGGCGCACCGTGCTGGTGGCCGGCCTGAACGGCGGCGGCCGCGGTTTCTACGCGCTGGATGTGACGGACGCCGACAAAGGCATCGTCAAGCCGCTGTGGGAGCTGTGCGCCAACGCGGTCGTCTGCCCGGCCAACAACGACCCGGACATCGGCCTGACTTTCGGTAACCCGCAGTTCGGCGTGTGGAACGGCAAATGGGTGGTGCTGCTCACTTCCGGCTACAACAACGCGCCCGGCGTGGATGGCGTGAATACCGGCGACGGCAAGGGCTACCTGTACATCGTTGACGTGGCCAGCGGCGCCGTGCTGAAGAAGGTCAGCACCGGCAAGGGCGATACCACGACCCCGTCCGGCTTGGCCAAGATCACCGCGATTACCGCCGATCCGGCCACCGATCCGGTCTTCACCTATGTGTACGGCGGCGACAACGACGGCCGCATGTGGCGCTTCGACCTGACCAACGCCAGCGGTGCCGTGACCGTGGTGGAAATGGCCGATGCCGGCGTGAAGCAGCCGATCACCGCCCGTCCGGACGTGACGCTGTGCTCTGTAAAGGGCGAGAACGGCGACATCAGCACCCAGCGCGTGGTGCTGTTCGGCACCGGCCGCCTGCTGGACGTGCCCGACACCACCAATACCGACGTCCAGAGCCTGTACCTGGTGAAGGACACCGGCGCCAAGATCGACGTGCGCGGCACCGGCATGGTGGAGAAGGTGCTGACCGAAAGCGGCGGCAACTCCTCGGTCGTCACCATCAGCGACAACGATGTCAACCTGCTGACCAAGAATGGCTGGTTCTTCGACTGGAAGCTGAACGACGGCGAGCGCATGAACCTGGATCCGAAGATCGTCAGCGGCGTGGCCAACGTGGTGACCAATATCCCGAGCTCGGAGTCTTCCTGCTCGGTGGGTGGCACCAGTAACTACTACGGCGTGGACGTCTGCAAGGGCTTTGGTGTAAGCAGCAATATTGTCGGTGGCACGCTGTCGAATACCTCGGCCGCCGTCGGCTTCATCATCGTCCGCCTGCCGAAGGGTGAGCTGAAGATGATCACCACCACCGCCAAGGGTGAAACCATCACCAAACCGGTCAAGGAACTGAAGTCGGCCGAGGTGCACCCAGCCGGCTGGCGCCGGGTGAAAGGCGACTAAAAGAGGGCGGACTGATGGTAAAATAGCGGGTTTTCCGTCTGCGCCAACCGCTGGCTGCCATCATGTCTGACGATATCCAAGTTCAATCTACGAGCAAGACTCCCGCGCTGATCGCGCGGGAGGTCGCGCGCCGCCGTACTTTCGGCATTATTTCCCACCCGGATGCGGGTAAAACCACGCTGACCGAAAAGCTGCTGCTGTTCTCGGGTGCGATCCAGATGGCCGGTACCGTGAAGGCGCGCAAGAGCGGCCGCCACGCCACTTCCGACTGGATGGAGATCGAGAAGCAGCGCGGCATTTCCGTGGCTTCCTCGGTGATGCAGTTCGAGTTCCGCGACCACATCATCAACCTGCTGGACACCCCGGGCCACCAGGACTTCTCCGAAGACACCTATCGCGTTCTGACCGCGGTCGACTCCGGCCTGATGGTGATCGACGCCGCCAAGGGCGTGGAAGCACAGACCATCAAGCTGCTCGACGTCTGCCGCATGCGTCATACGCCGATCGTGACCTTCATGAACAAGCTGGACCGCGAATGCCGCGACCCGCTGGAGCTGCTCGATGAAGTCGAATCCGTGCTCAAGATCCAGTGCGCGCCGGTGACCTGGCCGATCGGCATGGGCAAGAACTTCCGCGGCGTGTACCACCTGATCAACGACGAGATCCTGCTGTTCCGCGCCGGCGAAGAGAACGCCGACCAGACCTTTGAAGTGGTGAAGGGCATCGACAACCCGCGCCTGCAGGAGATGTTCCCGCTCGAGATGGACCAGCTGCGCATGGAAGTGGAGCTGGTGCACGGCGCCTCGCACCCGTTCAACCTGGAAGATTTCCTGGCGGGTAAGCAAACTCCGGTCTTCTTCGGTTCCGCGATCAACAACTTCGGCGTGCGCGAGATCCTGTCCGCGCTGGTGGACTGGGCCCCGGCGCCGGGTTCGCGCGACGCCTCGGTGCGTACCGTGCAGCCGACCGAAGAGAAGTTCTCCGGTTTCGTGTTCAAGATCCAGGCCAATATGGACCCGGCGCACCGCGACCGTATCGCCTTCCTGCGCGTATGCTCGGGCCGTTTCGAGCGCGGCATGAAGGTCAAGCACCTGCGCCTGAACCGCGAGGTGAAGGTTTCTTCCGTGGTGACGTTCATGGCGTCCTCGCGCGAGCAGGTGGAAGAAGCGTACGCTGGCGACATCATCGGCCTGCCGAACCACGGCAATATGCAGATCGGCGACTCCTTCTCGGAAGGCGAGATGCTGCAGTTCACCGGCATTCCATACTTTGCGCCGGACTTCTTCCGCCAGGTGCGCATCCGTAACCCGCTGAAGATCAAGCAGCTGCAGAAGGGCTTGCAGCAGCTGGGCGAAGAAGGCGCTGTGCAGGTGTTCAAGCCGGTGCAGGGCGGTGAAGTGGTGCTGGGCGCGGTCGGCGTGCTGCAGTTTGAAGTGGTTGCCTCGCGCCTGATGAATGAGTACGGCGTGGATGCAGTGTTCGAAGGCACCTCGATCAGTACCGCGCGCTGGGTGACCAGCGATGACAAGAAGGCGCTGGCCGATTTTGAGGCGGCGCTGGGCCATAACGTGGCGTATGACGCGGCGGGCAACCTGGCTTACCTCGCGACTTCCGGCGTGAACCTGCGCCTGACCCAGGAACGCTGGCCGAAGCTGACGTTCCACGCGACGCGCGAGCACGCGACCAAGCTGGATTAAACCCGGTAAGGCCGGGTCTGACCCGAGGGTCAGACCCCATCTGCGGCACCGCTAACGGTGTTGGGTCTAAGTTTTTGACTTTCGACGAAGATCAAAAGCGCACAACCAACACCGCTAGCCGCCGATCAGACAGGGTCTGACCCTGCGGGTCAGACCCTGGTTTACCGGGTTTCAACCCGCCCAAAGCTTCCCCTCCCTAAGCAAAGCCTCCAGCTGCTCCGCCGGCATAACGTAATACCCCTGCATCACACCCCTGGATTAACCCGGTAAGGCGGGGTCTGACCCAAGGGTCAGACCCCGTCTGCGGCACCGCTAACGGTGTTGGGTCTAAGTCTTTGACTTTCGAAGAAAATCAACAGCGCACAACCGACACCGCTAGCCGCCGATCAGACAGGGTCTGACCCTCGGGTCAGACCCTGGTTTACCGGGTTTCAAGCCGCCCAAAGCTTCCCCTTCCTGAGCGAAATCTCCAACTGCTCCGCCGGCATAGGCCGCGCAAAGTAATACCCCTGCATCACACCCCTGGATTAACCCGGTAAGGCGGGGTCTGACCCAAGGGTCAGACCCCGTCTGCGGCACCGCTAACGGTGTTGGGTCTAAGTCTTTGACTTTCGAAGAAAATCAACAGCGCACAACCGACACCGCTAGCCGCCGATCAGACAGGGTCTGACCCTCGGGTCAGACCCTGGTTTACCGGGTTTCAAGCCGCCCAAAGCTTCCCCTCCCTAAGCAAAGCCTCCAACTGCTCCGCCGGCATAGGCCGCGCAAAGTAATACCCCTGCATCACATCACACCCCGCATCCGACAGGAACGCCACCTGCTCCTCAGTCTCCACGCCCTCCGCCACAACGCTCAAGTTCAGCGAATGCGCCATCGCGATAATCGCCTTCGCAATCGCAGCCCCATCCCCCGGCACAGAGTTCACAAAGCTCCGGTCAATCTTCAACTGATCGATAGGGAATCGCTTCAGATAAGCCATGGACGAATACCCCGTCCCAAAATCATCGATGGAAAGGTGAATCCCCGCCGCCTGGATCTTATGCAGCAGCGCGATATTCGCATTCACATTCTCCATCAGCACACCCTCGGTAATCTCCAGCTCCAGCAAACGCGGAGGCAGCCCCGTCTCCATCAGCAAAGCCTGCACCTCATACATCAGTTGCGCATCCTTGGTCTGGCAGGCCGAAAGGTTCACCGCCACATGTTCAATATCCTCCAGCAAGCCCATCTTGCGCCAGGCCGCAGCCTGCCGGATCGCCGTCTGTAGCACCCAGCGCCCCAGAGGCACGATCACACCGCTTTCCTCCGCCACCGGAATGAACTCCGCCGGACTCACCGGCCCGCCCAGCGCCGCGCAATGCCAGCGCGCCAGCACCTCCATGCCCCGCATACGCCCCGTCCGCACATCGATCTGCGGCTGGTAATGCAAAGACAGCTCATTGTTCTGCAAAGCCTTGCGCAGGTTAGCCTCCAGCGCCAGGCGCTTGCTGGCCTTGGCCGCCATGTCCTCATGGAAGACCTCATACGCATTCTTGCCCTTGTTCTTGGCATGGTACATGGCGATATCCGCACAGCGCACCACCGCAGCCGAATCGCCGGCATCCTTCGGATACACGCTCACGCCAATACTGGCGCTGACGAAGAGCTGGTGCGTCTCCACGATGAACGGCTCCGCCAGCGCACGCAGGATCTTGCGCGCCACCTGGTCCGGCTCCACCTCATCATCCGCCGGCTCGACGATGACCACGAACTCATCGCCCCCAATGCGGCAGATGATGTCCGTACTGCGCAGGGTCTGCGTCAACCGCTCCGCCACCAGGCGCAATAGCTGGTCGCCGGTATCGTGACCCAGCGTATCGTTCACTACCTTGAAGTTATCGAGGTCCAGCAGCAGCAAGCTGACGGCCGTTTCCTGCTTGTCCGCACGCTTCAGCGTGTAGGCCAGCTTATCGTTAAAGGCGTTCCGGTTCGGCAGGCAGGTCACGGGATCGACATGCGCCAGTAAATGCAGGTTCTGCTCCGCCTGCGCCACCGCCGCCCGCATACGGCGCACCAGCAGCCAGGCCAGCGCAAAGGAGCCAAGCGTGGCAATTGCGGTAAAGCCCGCAAACGCAAACGCACGCCGGTACAGCGGCAGCAAAGTCGCCCGGATCGACACCGAACCGACGACCCTCGCATCGATATGCACCGGCTCCTGCACCTCTACATAATCCATTCCGTAGTAATGCAGCGGCTCGCCGCCCGCGCTGGGTGGCAACTCCGGCACCGGCGCACCATTGCGGCGGAACTGCGCCAGCGGCATGCTGCCCAGCGTGATGTTCGCACTCTGCACACTGGGCGAAGCCGACAGGCCGCCGAGGATCTCCTCCGCCGCCCGCGCATCGCTGAAGAGCAGGGCGGCCGTGCTGTTGTTGCCGACAATCCGCGCCTGCACCTGCAGATCGCGCAGCAAGGTGCTGCGCAAGGCAAGGAACTGGAATACCACCATCAGCAAGCCGGCCAGGCACAGCGCCGCACCCGCCGCCAGCATGGTCGAGCGCACCACCTTGCTGCCGATCGGCAGCAGCGCGATTTTGTTACGCGCCTTCATTGCACACTCCTTGCAAGGCGCAGCAGCTTGGAACTTAGCGTCAGGCGCGCCTGCTTCACTGGTACCAGGTCCACGTCAAAGCCCACCCGGCGATTATCGATGCCAAACGAGATCATGGCCCCATTGGCGCCGATGATACGGTCATCCGCCACCGTCAGCACGCTGCTGGTGGCCAGGTCCTGTTTGAGCAGCGGCCAGCGCTCACGATCCTGCGCATCCAGCACCAGCAGGTGGCAGCTAGCCAGCTGCGCCGGCCCCGGCGCACCTGGCAAAGTGCGCACTGAAATTCGATGGCCGTTCACCTGCTTCTCCTGCAGGCCCGTGAGTGCGGTGAGCAAGGCGTTACCCTGGAAAACGCACAGCCGCAGCGGCGAACTCGCCGGCAGCGTATCCGCCGGCCACTCCGTGAACAGCGCGAAATTGAAAAGGATGGCCGCCTTCAACTCCGCCTCGTCCGCCCCTGAGGGCAGCTGCGCGTGGGCCAGCCCGCATGCCAGTAGCAGGCAGGTGAGCAGGGCGGGAATACAGGCGCGCATCAGTAGGCCGCCTTCAGTTTGAAATACGCCCGGCGCCCGTCCTGTTCGATGGAGCGCTGCAGGAAGCCAAGGGACGCCGGGTCGGCGTAGCGATGGTCGAACAGGTTTTGCACTCCAAGGGCCAAGTCGAGATGGCGCGTCAGGCCAATGCTGTAGAAGTTCAAGTTCGCCAGCGTAAAGCCACCCGTCTCGCCGCCCCCAATCAGCCTGCGCGCGCTGACGTACTGCAGCTCCACGCCCGTATGCCAGGCGCCCGACAGACGGCTCGATAGATTCAACTTGGCCAGCCAGCGCGGCGAATTGAGTTCTGCATCGCCGCCGGAAACCTTTTGCCGCGCCACGCTGGCGCGCAGGCGGCCACCGTTGCGGAAGGAACGCTCATACTCCGCCTCCAGGCCGCGTGCGCGCGCCTTGCCGAAGTTGCGGAAGATCGGTACGCCGAGTTCTTCATCCTCCACCTCGGTGATCAGGCTGGATGCCTGGTTCGCGTAGGCGGTGAGCGTTGCACGCGCGTTAGCATTCAGTTGGCGCACGAGGGAGAACTCGTGGCTGCGGATGCGTTCACGGCCCAGGTCCGGGTTCGCCAACTGGCCGCCCTGCGTATCGATGCCGTAGAACAGTTCGTAACTATTCGGCGCGCGGAAAGCGCTGCCATAAATCGCCTTGATGGTCGTTCCCGGGACCAGTTCCGCAATCAGCGCCAGGCGCGGATTGAAGACGCCGCCGGTGCTGGACTCGCGGTCGTAGCGCACGCCCGCGTTCAGCAGGATGCCTTGGGCCAGAGTGATTTCGTCCTGCACATAAACGCCAATGCGTTTGCCGCTGGAACGGTCGTCCAGGTAGCTGGCATACGGGTCGATGTCGAAATTCTGCTGCACGACATCGTGGTTGTACTGGTAATCGGCGCCGACTACCAGTTTATGCGCTGGCGCGACTTGCAGGTACAGGCTGACATCGGCGCCCCACCAGCGCGCGCGGGTGTGGTCCAGGTTGATGGAGCCGAAGGGGACCTGGTTGACGAAGCGCCCCTGGTACTTGTAGTCGCCGTGGTAAAGGCGGCCGGTAACTTCGCCGCTGAGCGGCAGAACCGTGTTGTGGTACCCGGCTTCCACCAACTGCAGGCGGTCCAGCGTTTGCGCGCCAGGCACGTTGAAGGGCTGGCCGTAGGAAGCGGTCGGCATACCCTTGGTGCGGGCGCCGTGGATGAGTGCCAGCGACCAGGCGCCTGCTTGCCCGCGTGCGTAAAAGCGCGTAAAGCGCTCCCAGTCCAACCCCTGCGCGCTGCCGTCAAATTCGGGGATGTAAAGGTCGCGGCCCGAACTGAGGCCGCGGCTAGCGGCCAGCAATAACTCTGCGTCGCGCCCACGCCAGCCATAGCTCGCGCTGGCGCCACGCGTGCCGGCCTGGCCGCCTTCTAGTGCCGCACGGGTACCTTCCAGGTCGGGCGCGCGCCGCGTGATGACGTTGATCACGCCGAAAAACGCGTTGGCGCCATAAACGGAAGAACCGGGACCCGGCACAAACTCGATACGCTCCACCAAGTCCAGGTCGAGCGGGAATTCGGCGCCAACCTGCGCCTGGTCGAACACCGGATCGTTCAAGCGCGTGCCGTCGATCTGCAGCAGGAAGCGGGTGTTCAAATCACCCGGACGCAGGAAACCGCGGGCGCCCAGATAGCTGTAGCTGCGGTCATTGCTGGTGTACAAGCCGCGAATGCTGCGCAGCGCATCGGCCAGCGTGCGCCAGCCGTAGGCGCGGATATCATCCGAGGTAAGGATGGTAACGTTGGAGGGGGCTTGCGAAGCTTTTTGATTGAAGCGGGAGGCGCTATAAACCTCCATCGACATCAATTGTTCAAGCGGCAAAGTAGTCAAGTCGGCATCTTGCGCGCAAGCGTTCGCCGCCGCGAGCAGCAAGACTGCCAGCGGCCTTTTGCCAAGGCCATGCAGTGCATTGTGTCTCATCCCGAAACATATTCTTATGGTGTCCCGCCATGTTGGCATTGCCATGTGGGAATGTACAGCGCGACAGGCCCTGCCAGCACCTTTTAACAACAACCGTTAGCTGGAGAGCAATGCCCGCCAAGCGCTTGGCGCCTGGCCCGCCACCTGCTTGAACGCACGGCGGAACACCGCCTCGTCGCTGAAACCGCAATCAATCGCCACCCGACGCAAGCTGTTACCCGGCCACGCCAGCAGGCGCTTGGCCTGCTCGATCCGGCATTGAAGGATGTACTGCACCGGCGTGACGCCCAGCGCAGCCGCAAAGCGCCGCGCCAGCGTGCGTGTGCTCATCGCCACATGGCGCGCCACATCGTCCGGCGTGATGCCCGCACAGCAGTGCTGCTCAATATAGTCCTGCGCCGCCTCCACACGCGCATCGCCGTGCTGGTGCCGACTGTTGGTATTCACCGCTGCCTGCTCGTAGGACAACTGGCGTGACGAGTTGGCGTAGCGCGCAAACTTCAGCGCCGCCTTCTCGCCATGGAAGCGGCTGACCAGGTGCGCGCAAGCGTCGATGGTCGGCGCAATGCTGGCCGCAGTAACAAGCCGACCATCAATCACCAAAGGCGATTGCGGCGACAGCCTGATCGAAGGATGGCGCGCAGCGATAGGGCGCCGGTCCGCCAGGTTGCAGGTGGCATCGCGTCCATCCAGCAGCCCCGTTGCAGCCAACAGCCGCACGCCGCTAGCGGAAGCGAGGATGCAGCCACCCGCCTCATAATGCCGAACAATCCAGCGCAACAGGGCAGGGCTGGCCGGCACTTCGCCATAGAACGAAGGCAGTACCAGCACCTCCGCCTTAGGCGCGTTGCGCAGGCTGCGCTCCGGCATGATCGCCGGGCCGGTGAACGAGCGGACCGGCTGCAGCGTCGGCCCAACCAGCGTCACATCAAACATCGCCGCTGCAGCAAGATCCGGCTCGCGTGCGTACAGCGTCCCCGCCACCGCAAGCAACTCGCGGATCAGCATGACGCCGCCCATCCAGCATTGGTGGTCGATATAGAGATTGA
>NZ_JAYSCO010000018.1:0-88128 GCF_041914865.1 Pseudoduganella sp.
GCATCGTGGTGGCGCTGGACGCCTACGGCCCGATCACCGACAACGCCGGCGGCATCGCCGAAATGTCGGGCATGCCGGACTCCGTGCGCGCCATCACCGACCCGCTGGACGCTGTGGGCAACACCACCAAGGCCGTGACCAAGGGCTATGCGATCGGTTCCGCCGGCCTGGCGGCGCTGGTGCTGTTCGCCGACTACACCCACGCGCTGGAGTCGCGCAGCATGCAGATGGCCTTCGATCTGTCCGACCCGATGGTGATCGTCGGCCTGTTCATCGGCGGCCTGATTCCCTACCTGTTCGGCGCCATGGCGATGGAGGCGGTGGGCCGTGCAGCCGGCGCGGTGGTGGTGGAAGTGCGCCGCCAGTTCCGCGACATCAAGGGCATCATGGACGGCAGCGGCAAGCCGCAGTACGACAAGGCGGTCGATATGCTGACCGCGTCCGCCATCAAGGAGATGATTGCGCCGTCGCTGCTGCCGGTGCTGGTGCCGATCCTGGTCGGCATGCTGCTCGGCCCGCGCGCCCTGGGCGGCCTGCTGATGGGCACCATCATCACCGGCCTGTTCGTGGCGATCTCCATGACCACCGGCGGCGGCGCCTGGGACAACGCCAAGAAATACATCGAGGAAGGCCACCACGGCGGCAAGGGCAGCGATGCCCACAAAGCCGCGGTGACCGGTGACACCGTCGGCGACCCCTACAAGGACACCGCCGGCCCGGCCGTCAACCCGCTGATCAAGATCATCAACATCGTGGCGCTGCTGCTGGTGCCGCTGCTGCCGGCCACCGGCATCCTGTCGGTGACGCTGGCGCCAATGCAGGCGCAGCAGCAGGTGGTGGCGCCCGTCAACGCTACCGCGCCGCAGGTGGCGGCCCCGGCGACGCCTGCCGCTGCCCCGGCGCCGGTTGAGGTACCGGCGCAGGCGGCTTCCGGCGCGCCGGCCGCGAAGTAAGCCGCGCTGCCTTGACCCTCGGCGGCGTATGATGGCTGTACGCTGCGGAGGGCGCCATGAAACTACCCATCCTGCTGGCGCTGGCGGCCGGGCTGCATGGCCCGGCGGCCGGCGCCGAATCGCTTGAAGAGTACCGCCGCCTGCCCGAGTGCCGGCTGAGCCCGGACGGCAAGCGCCTGCTGGTCGAACCGTGCCGCACTGCGCCGGCGCGCAAGGACATGCCGCGCCGCCCGGTGCCGCAGGTCGTCACGCCGACGCCGCGCATCGCCCCCGCGCCCGACCCGGCGCTGACCTGGGCGCCGGTCCTGACGCGGCGCGAGCCGGGCGCCGCGCCGTCGGCCGTGGCGCAGCTGCCGCGCGCAGGCGGCCCGGCGCTGCGGCCCGGCACGCCGGCCGCCACGCCGCTGCCGGGGCCCAGCGCGCCGATTCCCGTTACCTGCGATGCGGGCGGCTGCCGCGACCCCAGCGGCATCTATTACCATGGCGCGCCGGGCCAGGTCACCAGCCCGACGGGCAGGGTGTGTTCGCACAACGGTGTATGGATGACTTGCTACTGATTCTTGTACAATACGCCTCGATTGACGTTTACGTAACGTAAAGTGAATAGGGGAGACACAATGCAAATCAAGGATCAGGTATTCATCATCACCGGCGGCGCTTCGGGCCTGGGCGCAGCCACCGCGCGCATGATCGTGGAGAACGGCGGCAAAGTCGTGCTGGCCGATGTGCAGGTGGAGGCCGGCGAGAAGCTGGCGGCCGAACTGGGCGCCGCCAAGTTCGTGAAGTGCGATGTCACTTCCGAAGCGGACGGCCTGGCCGTAGTGGCGGCTGCCACCGCCATGGGCACCCTGCGCGGCCTGGTGAACTGCGCCGGCGTGGCGCCGGCCATCAAGACCGTCGGCAAGGACGGCCCGCATCCGCTGGACGCGTTTGCGCGCACCATCAACATCAACCTGGTGGGCACCTTCAATATGTGCCGCCTGGCGGCCGATGCCATGGGCAAGACCGAGGCGGCCGAGTGGGGCGAGCGCGGGGTGATCATCAATACCGCATCGGTGGCGGCGTTTGACGGCCAGATCGGCCAGGCGGCTTATGGCGCGTCCAAGGCCGGCGTGGCGGGCATGACGCTGCCGATGGCGCGCGACCTGTCGCGCTCCGGCATCCGCGTGATGACCATTGCGCCGGGAATCTTTGAAACCCCGATGCTGCTGGGCATGCCGCAGGAGGTGCAGGATGCGCTGGGCAAGATGGTGCCGTTCCCGCCGCGCCTGGGCAAGCCGTTCGAGTATGCGGCGCTGGCCAAGTCGATTATCGAAAACACCATGCTGAATGGCGAGACCATTCGTTTGGATGGCGCGATCCGCATGCAGCCTAAATGAAACCCGGTAAAGCAGGGTCAGACCCAAGGGTCTGACCCTTGGGTCTGACCCAGCCTTTCCGGGTTTGGTGTAGCATGCAGTGATGAAAGCCATTGCACTCGCCCTTGCAGCGCTCTGCTGCACCAGCCTTTACGCCCAAGACAACCGCGCCCCCGAAATCGCCACCGGCTGGCAGGACAAGCCCGGTTGGTCGGCGCAAAAACACATGGTCGCCGCCGCCAATCCGCTCGCTACGGAGGCCGGCTACCAGATGCTGAAACAAGGCGGCTCCGCCGTCGACGCCGCCATTGCCACGCAGCTGGTCCTGACCCTGGTCGAACCGCAATCGTCCGGCATCGGCGGCGGCGCCTTCCTGATGCACTGGGACGGCAAGAAGGTGCGCGCCTTCGACGGCCGCGAAACCGCCCCCGCCAGCGCCACCGAAACCCTGTTCCAGGACGCCAATGGCAAGCCTTTGCCGCGCGCCGAAGGCGTGGTGGGCGGGCGCTCGGTCGGCGCCCCCGGCGTGCTGCGCATGCTGGAGCTGGCGCACAAGGAATACGGCAAGCTGGCCTGGCCCAAGCTGTTCGCCCCCGCCATCAAACTGGCGGAGGAGGGCTTTGCCGTCAGCCCGCGCCTGAACGCCTTGCTGTCGAACGAACGCCACCTGCAGCGCGATCCGGTGGCCGCCGCCTACTTCTATAACAAGGACAGGCAAGCCTGGCCGGTCGGCCATATCCTGAAGAACCCCGAGCTGGCGAAGACGCTGCGCGAAATCGCCGCCGGCGGCGCGGACGCCTTCTACAAGGGCCGCATCGCGCGCGACATCGCGGCCAAGGTGCAGGGTCATCCCACCAATCCGGGCGGGCTGACGGCGGCCGATATCGCCGGCTACCAGGCCCGGGAGCGCGCGCCGCTGTGCGCCGACTACCGCGCCTACAGCGTATGCGGCATGCCGCCGCCATCGTCCGGCGGCGTGGCGATCGCGCAGATCCTCGGCATCCTGGAAAACAGCAGGATCGGCGACTATGCGCCGGTCAACGGCGTGGTCGGCGCCGACGCCATCCACCTGATGTCGGAAGCCGAGCGCCTGGCCTACGCCGACCGCAACCGCTATGTGGCCGACACCGATTTCGTGCCGCTGCCGGGCAAGGGCGCCAGCGGCCTGCTCGACAAGTCCTACCTGCGCCAGCGCGCCAGCCTGATTGGCGAGAAATCGATGGGCCGCGCCCGCGCCGGCGTGCCGGCCGAGGTGAAAGTGGCGTGGGGCGACGATACCGCGCTGGACAAGCCATCCACCTCGCACCTGGTGGTGGTGGACGGTTACGGCAACGGCATTTCCATGACCACCTCGGTGGAAGACGCTTTCGGCTCGCGCCAGATGGTGGGCGGCTTCCTGCTGAACAACCAGCTGACCGACTTTTCCTGGGATTCGGCGGACGAGAACGGCCCGGTCGCCAACCGCGTGCAGCCGGGCAAGCGCCCGCGCAGTTCGATGGCGCCGACCCTGGTGTTCGACAGGCAGACCGGCAAGCTGCTGCTGGCGGCCGGTTCGCCGGGCGGTTCGACCATCATCAACTACGTGGCCAAGGTGCTGGTCGGTACCCTGGACTGGAAACTCAATGTGCAGCAAGCCATCAGCCTGCCCAATTTCGGCAGCCGCAATGGCCCGACCGAGGTGGAGGCGGGCAAGGTCAGTGCCGAGGTGGTGGCCCAGCTGAAGGCGCGCGGCCACGAGGTGCGCCAGGTGGAAATGAACTCCGGCCTGCAAGGCTTGCAGCGCACGCCGCAAGGCTGGTTCGGCGGTGCCGACCCGCGCCGCGAAGGCATCGTGCGCGGCGACTGAGCCAGGCGAGTGACCGCGGCGCGACAGGCTGCGGCGGGGCGGCCGCCCGGGCATTCCCCGCCTTGCAGCCTTCATGTTACCCTCGGTAAATGGGCATGAAAAAGAAAACGGGCTTGATCCTGACGGGCGGCGGCGCCCGCGCGGCGTACCAGATTGGTGTTTTGCAGGCGATCTCCGAAATCCTGTGGGAAGAAGGCTGGCCGCCTGCGCGCAATCCCTTCCAGATCATCTGCGGTACCTCGGCCGGCGCCATCAACGCCACGGCCCTGGCCTGCCGCGCCGACAACTTCGGCGAGGGCGTGCAAAAGCTGCTCGATGTGTGGAGCAATTTCGAAGTGGGGCAGGTCTACCGCGCCGACTCGCTGGGCGTGATCCGCTCCGGCGCGCGCTGGCTGTCGCTGCTGTCGTTCGGCTGGCTGCTGCGCAAATGGCGCGCCGCGCCGCCGCAGTCGCTGCTCGACAACACGCCGCTGGTCAACCTGCTGCACCGCATGCTGGACCTGCCGCGCCTGGACAACTGCCTGCAGGAAGGCCTGCTGCACGCGATCGCCGTCACCGCCTCGTCCTACACCGGCGGCCAGCACATCACCTTCTACCAGACCGCCGCCGAAATCGCGCCCTGGATCCGCATGCAGCGCGTCGCCATGCAGGACCAGATCGGGGTCGAGCACCTGCTGGCGTCGTCGGCCATCCCCTTCATCTTCCCGGCCACGCCGCTGTACATGGGCGGGCGCCTGGAATACTGCGGCGACGGTTCGATGCGCCAGCTGGCGCCGATTTCGCCGGCCATCCACCTCGGCGCGCAGAAGGTGCTGGTGGTGGGCGCCGGCCGCCTGACCGAGCCGCCGCGCCAGATGACGGAAACGCCGCGCTATCCGAGCCTGGCGCAGATCGCCGGCCATGCCATGTCGTCCATCTTCCTGGACGGGCTGGCGGTCGATATCGAACGCCTGAACCGGGTCAACCAGACCCTGTCGGTGCTGCCGGAGGAGTTGCTGGCCAAGACCCCGCTGCGGCCGGTGGAGCTGCTGGTGATCGCGCCGTCCGAGCGGCTGGACGACCTGGCGGCGCGCCATATCGGCAGCCTGCCGGCGCCGATCCGCACCATGCTGTCCGGTATCGGCGCCACCGAGGCGCGCGGCTCCGCGCTCGCCTCCTACCTGCTGTTCGAGGCCAGCTACACCCAGGAGCTGATCCGCCTCGGCCAGCGCGACACGCAGGCGCGGCGCGCCGACGTGCTGGCATTTTTCGGGTCCTGATGCTTACCAATAGTACAATGGCCGCTTTTGTTGCGCGCTTTCCCGCTTATTGACCCGTGGCTGGACCATCCCGTCGCCTGACCCATCGCCTGGCTGCACTGGCACTGGCTTGCACGCTCGCCCTCCCGGCGCTGGCGGCGCCGCCGCGCACCCTGCGTTTCGAGCAGCTGGACGTGCAGGACGGCCTGGCCCAGGAATCGGTGCTGTCGATCGTGCAGGACCGCCAGGGCTTCATGTGGTTCGGCAGCCAGGCGGGCCTGAGCCGCTTCGACGGCTACAAGGTCACCGTCTACCGCAACGTGGTGGGCGACCCGCGCAGCCTGGTGGAGAACTGGGTCGGCGCGCTGCACCTCGATCCGCGCGGCCGCATGTGGGTGGGCACCGACGGCGGCCTTGACCTGTTCGACCCGAAGACGCAAGCCTTCACCCACTTCCTGCCGCAGGAGCCGGAAAAGCGCGGCAGCGGCAACCGCCACATCCGCGCCATCATCGACGACGGCTACGACGGCCTTTGGATCGGCACCTCGGACGGCCTGCAGCATTTCGACCCGGCCAGCGGCAAATTCGTCATCTACCACCACGAGCGCGGCAACCCGGGCAGCCTGGGGCACGACCAGATCAACGCCCTGGCGCGCGACCAGCAGGGGCGCCTGTGGGTGGCGACGGCGGCCGGCGTCGACATGCTCGATCCCGGCTCGCGCAACTTCGTCCATTTCCCGATGCAGGGCAGCGGCGCGCGCGGCGCGCAGGCCTTGCTGCTGGACCGCGACCAGGTGCTGTGGGTCGGCACGCAGAACGGCATCGAGCGCTGGACGCTGGAAGGCCGCTACCCGAAACGGCGCGTGCTCGGCCCGGCGCAGGGGCTGCCGCCCGGCACCATCAAGCGCATCTACCAGGACCAGGACGGCACGGTGTGGGTGGGCGGCCAGACCGGCGGCCTGCTGCGCTGGCGCCCGGCCGACGACCGCTTCGTGCAGTACCGCCACCAGCAGGGCGACCAGCACAGCCTCGCCGACAACTACGTCTCGGCGCTGTACCGCGACAACGTCGGCACCTTGTGGGTCGGCACCTGGTACCGCGGCGTGAGCCGGGTCGACCTGGGCAGCGGCGGTTTCGCGCGCCTGGTGAAGGACCCGGGCCGCCCGGCCGGCCTGACCGACAACAAGGTGCGCGCCATTCTCGATGCGGGCGACGGCAAGATCTGGGTCGGCAACAACGACGGCCTGAATTACTACGACCCGCTGGCCGGCAAGACCCAGCTGTTCCGCCCCGGCGGCGTCAGCAGCGACAGCCTGGATGCGCAGGTCACGGCGCTGGTGCAGGACCCGCGCGACCGCAACTACCTGTGGGTGGGCGGGCGCAACGGCGTGCGCCGCTTCGACGTTAAGGCGCGCCGTTTCGGCCCGCTGATGCTGTCGCACGGCGATCCGGAGAACGACACCATCCGCTTCCTGTATGGCGACCGTGACGGCATGATCTGGGCCTCGGCGCGCAACGGCCTGCACCGCATCGACCCCGCCAGCGGCGGCGTGCTGACCTTCCGCCACGACCCGGCCGACATCCACAGCCTGGCCGACGACGTGGTGCGCCCGGTGCTGGAAGACCGGCGCGGCAACCTGTGGGTCGGCACCTTCAACGGCCTCGACCTGCTGGACCGCAAGACCGGCCGCTTCACCCACTACCGCAACAACCCGAACGACCAGGGCAGCTTGAGCCACAACGAGGTGCACTACCTGTTCGAGGACGAAGCCGGCAGCCTGTGGGTGGGCACGGCGGCGGGCCTGAACCGCATGGAGCGGCGCGCCGACGGCAGCATCCAGTTCCGCCGCTTCCTGCGCAAGGACGGCCTGGCCGACGACGCCATCGCCGGCATCCTGCCGGACCGCGGCAAATACCTCTGGCTCTCCACCAACACCGGCATTTCGCGCCTGGACATGAGCAACGGCCAGGTGCGCAACTACTCCGGCGTGGACGGCACCATCGAGGGTGCCTATTTCGACGGCTCGGCCCTGCGCGCGGGCGACGGCACGCTGTACTTCGGCGGCTTCAACGGCATCACTGCGTTCGAGCCGCATGAGGTGCGCGAGAACAGCCTGGCGCCGACCGCCGTCATCACCGACTTCCAGATCTTCAACAAGCCGGTGCGGCCGGGGCAGGGCGGCGCCAACAAGGGCGTGCTGAAACAGGCCATCGAGTACACCAATGCGATTTCGCTGCGCGAGGGCGACTCGGTGTTCTCGCTGGAGTTCGCGGCGCTGCACTTCGCCGCGCCGCAGCGCAACCGCTTCGCCTACCAGCTGGTGGGCTTCGACAAGGACTGGGTGGTGACGGACGCCGGCAAGCGCTTCGCCACCTATACCAACCTCGACCCCGGCACCTACCAGTTCCGCGTCAAGGCCGCCAACAAGGACGGCATCTGGAACGAACAGGCGGCCACGCTGACGATCAACATCGCGCCTCCGTACTGGAAAACCTGGTGGTTCCGCCTGTGCATGCTGGCCGGCGCGCTGGGCGCGGCCTGGGCCGCCTACCATACGCGCGTGCGGGTGCTGCGCAAGCAGCAGCTGCGCCTGGAGCAGCAGGTCAGCCTGCGCACCGCCGAGGTGGAGCTGAAAAACCAGATGCTGCAGCAGCAGAAGCGCGAGCTGGAGCAGCGCGACAAGCACCTGTCGCAGGCCAAGCAGCGCGCCGAGGAGGCGACGCGCCAGAAGTCCGAATTCCTGGCCAATATGAGCCACGAAATGCGCACGCCGCTGGCCGGCGTGATCGGCATGCTGGGCTTTGCGCTGCGCGACAGCTCGCTGGCCGAACGCACGCGCGAGCAGATCGAGCGCGGCCAGGGCAATGCGCAGTCGCTGCTGGCCATCATCAACGACCTGCTGGACTTCTCAAAGATCGAGGCCGGCAAGCTGCATATCGAGGCGATCGACTTCGCCCTGGCCAGCATGGTGGAGAATGTGGTCAGCCTGTTCGCGGAGCAGACCATGTCGAATATGGTCGGTTTCGAAGTCGATTTCGGCGAGGACCTGCCGGAGTTCGTGGTGGGCGACCCGACCCGCCTGCGCCAGGTGCTGGTGAACCTGGTCGGCAACGCCTTCAAGTTCACCGAGCGCGGCAAGGTGTCGCTGCGGGTCGAGCGCGAAAGCAGCGGGCCGGATGGCCACCGCATCCGTTTCACGGTGGAAGACACCGGCATCGGCATCCCGCCGGACGCCTTGCCGCGCCTGTTCCAGAAGTTCGAGCAGGGCGACACCACCACCACGCGCCGCTATGGCGGCACCGGCCTGGGCCTGGCGATCAGCAGCCAGCTGGTGGAACTGATGGGCGGCGCGATCGACGTGGTGAGCGCGCCCGGCGCCGGCTCCACCTTCGCCTTCACCGTGCCGCTGCGCGACGGCGTGGCGCCGCCGCTGGTGCCGCACGTGGCGCGCGAGCCGCACAGCCACCAGCTGCGCGTGCTGTGCGCGGAGGACTTCCCGACCAACCAGATCATCATCCGCATGATGCTGGAGGAGCTGGGCCACAAGGTCGACATCGTCGGCAACGGCGTGCTGGCGGTGGCCGCCTGTGCCCAGCAGCGCTACGACCTGGTGCTGATGGACGGCCGCATGCCGGAAATGGACGGCGCCACGGCCACCCGCCTGATCCGCTCCGGCGGCCCGCGCGAGGCGCCGGTGCAGGACCCGCACGTGATGATCGTGGCGCTGACCGCCAACGCCAGCGACGAGGACCGCAGCCGCTACCTGGCGGCGGGCATGGACAACTTCCTGACCAAGCCGATCGACGAGGGCGCGCTGCACATGCAGCTGGAGCGCGCCATCGAACGCCAGCTGGCGCGCGGCTTCACGCTGCCGCCGATGGGCGGCAAGGCGCCGGCGGCGCCGTCGCTGGCGGAGCTGGATGCCTTGTTCGGCGTCGGCGAGGCGCCGCCGCCGCCGCCGCCCACCCACGGCCTGGCCGGGCAGGCGCTCAAGCTGCGCCTGCGCGACGCCTTCATCGCCGACCTGCCGGCGCGCCTGCGCGAGATGGACCAGGCGCTGGCGGCGGCCGACGCCGATGCGGCGGGACGCCTGTTCCACGGCATGAAGGGCAGCGCCGCCTACCTGGACGAGGCGGAGCTGCACGCCTTGTGCGGCGAGCTGGAAAGGGCGGCCGACCGCGCCCTGTGGCCGGCCATCCGCGCCAAGCTGCCGCGCCTGCGGCTGCTGCTGGAACACGTTGTTTCACCATCGCGGCATTAAAAATAAGAATGAGGAACACATGAAAGTTTTGGTTGTAGACGACGACGTGGTGTCGCGCATGGTGCTGATGCACCTGATCGACGGTTGCGGCAAATTCGACATCGCCGAGGCGGAGGACGGCGCGGACGGCTGGCAGCAGCTGGAGGACGGACTGCGGCCCGGCATCATCTTCTGCGACCTGCGCATGCCGCGTCTGTCCGGCATCGAGCTGCTGCAGCGCGTGCGCACGCACGGCGAGCTGGCGCAGGTGCCGTTCGTGCTGGTCTCCTCGGCCACCGATAAGGACACCGTGCAGCAGGCCACGCTGGCCGGCGCCACCGGCTATATCGTCAAGCCGTTCCAGTCGGACCAGGTGCGCGCCCACCTGGGCGCCTTCCTCGACCAGGCCGCCAACGGCTATGAGCACAGCGCCGAGGCGCCGGCCGAAACGCTGGCCCGCCTTGGCATCGGCGCCGACCGCCTGCTGGTGTACCTGACCGGGTTCCAGAACCAGCTGACGGCGGCCGGCACGGAAATCGACGCGCTGCTGGCGCGTGGCGAGCAGGGCGAGGCGCGCCTGCGCCTGGAGCGCCTGCACACCGGCTGCACCACGCTCGGCCTGCACGGCGCCGCCGCCGCCCTCAAGCCGCTGCTCAGCGGCCAGCCCGGCAACGAAGCGGTGCAGGCGGCGCTGACCGACGTGGTGCGCGCGGTGCTGCAGCAATCCTCGCTGGTGCGCCAGGGCTAAGTCCACGCCGGGGCACAAGCGGCGCTGCCCCAGCCTTGCGGTAAATATATTTTAGGTTTAAAGTAGTCTGCACACGACAAGCAGGCTGCCTTCAACCGAACCTTACCCAGGGCGATCATGAACAGACCCACTGCAGCAGAACCGAGCGCGCATCTCGACCAGTTCGCGCGCCAGCAGCTCCCGCCGGCGGACCAATGGCCGGACCTGGTATTCGACCTTCCCGAACTGCAGTACCCGGCGCGCCTGAATTGCGTGGCCGAGCTTCTCGACCAGGCCGTGGCCGCCGGCCGCGGCGCGCGCCTCGCCCTGCGCGGCGACGGCATCAGCTGGACCTACGCCGAGCTGCAGCAGCAGGTGGACCGCATCGTCAACGTGCTGCGCGGCCCCATGGGGCTGGTGCCCGGCAACCGCGTGCTGCTGCGCGGCGCCAACCATCCGATGATGGCGGCCGCCGTGCTGGCGGTGCTGAAGGCGGGCCTGATCGCCGTGCCCACCATGCCGCTGCTGCGCGCGCGCGAACTGGGCGTCATCATGGACAAGGCGCAGGTGCAGGCCGTGCTGTGCGCCCACGCCCTGCGCGAGGAGATCGAGGCCGTTCCGCAGCGCCCCGAACGCACCCTGTGGTTCAACGTGCCGGCTGGCGCCTGTGCGCCCGAGCGCTCGCTGGATGCGCTGATGGCAGGGCAGCCGGACCACGCGCCGGCCTGCGACACGGCGGCCGACGACATCTGCCTGATCAGCTTTACCTCCGGCACCACCGGCGTACCGAAAGGCACCATGCACTTCCACCGCGACGTGCTGGCGATCTGCGACTGCTTCCCGCGCCACACCTTGCGCTCGGCGCAGGACGACCTGTTCATCGGCACGCCGCCACTGGCCTTCACCTTCGGCCTGGGCGGCCTGCTGCTGTTCCCCCTGCGCGTCGGCGCCGCCGCCGTGCTGCTGGAAAAACTGACGCCGGAAACGCTGCTGCAAGCCATCGAGAAATACCGCGCCACCATCTGCTTCACCGCGCCCACCTTCTACCGTCAGATGGCCGGCCTGGCAGGCAAGTACGACCTGGCCAGCCTGAAGAAATCCGTCTCCGCCGGCGAAGCCCTGCCGGTCGCCACGCGCGAAGCGTGGCAGCAAGCCACCGGCCTGCGCATGATCGACGGCATCGGCGCCACCGAGATGCTGCACATCTTCATCTCCGCAGCCGGCGACGAGATCCGCCCGGGCGCCACCGGCAAGCCGGTGCCCGGCTACCGCGCCTGCGTGCTGGATAGCCAGGGCCAGCCCGTCGGCCCCGGCGTGGTCGGCCGCCTGGCGGTGAAAGGCCCGACCGGCTGCCGCTACATGGCCGACCCGCGCCAGCGCGACTACGTGCTGAACGGCTGGAACCTGACCGGCGACGCCTACGAGATGGATGCCGACGGCTACTTCATCTACCGCTCGCGCACCGACGACATGATCATCTCCGCCGGCTACAACATCGCCGGGCCGGAGGTGGAGGACGTGCTGCTACGCCATCCCGCCGTGGCCGAATGCGGCGTGGTCGGCAAGCCGGACGAGGAGCGCGGCCAGGTGGTGGAAGCCCATGTCGTGCTGAAGCCTGGCTTCGAACCGTCGCCCGAGCTGACCAGCCAGCTGCAGGACTTCGTCAAGGAGCAGATCGCGCCCTACAAATACCCGCGCGCGATCCGCTTCCTGTCGTCCTTGCCGCGCACAGAAACCGGCAAGCTGCAACGCTTCAAACTCCGTAGCACCTGAGGAAACGCATGAATATCGTTTGTATTGGCGGCGGACCGGCCGGCCTGTATTTCGCGCTGCTGATGAAAAAGCAGGACCCGGCGCACCGCATCGTCGTGGTCGAGCGCAACCGGCCTTATGACACCTTCGGCTGGGGCGTGGTGTTCTCCGACCAGACGCTGGGCAACCTGGTGGCCGCCGACGAGAAGACGGCACGCGAGATCCTGCAGGCCTTCAACCACTGGGACGATATCGACGTCTTCTTCAAAGGCGGGAAAATCACCTCCGGCGGCCACGGCTTCTGCGGCATCGGCCGCAAGCGCCTGTTGAACATCCTGCAGCAGCGCTGCGAGGAGCTGGGCGTGGAGCTGGTGTTCGAGACCGACGTGCAGGACGACCAGGAGCTGGCAGCGCGCTACAACGCCGACCTGGTGATCGCCTCGGACGGACTCAATTCGCGCGTGCGCACGCGCTACGAGGCCACCTTCCAGCCGATGATCGAAGCGCGCCAGTGCCGCTTCGTGTGGCTGGGCACCAGGAAGAAGTTCGACGCATTCACCTTCGACTTCAAGCAAACGGAGCACGGCTGGTTCCAGGCCCACATTTACCAGTATGACGGCGACACCTCCACCTTCATCATCGAAACGCCGGAAACAGTGTGGCGCGCCGCCGGGCTGGAAGACATGTCGCAGGAGGAGGCGCTGGCCTGGTGCGAGCGCCTGTTCGCCGACCGGCTGGACGGCCACAAGCTGATGTCCAACGCCGCCCACCTGCGCGGCTCCAATGTGTGGATCAAATTCCCGCGCATCGTGTGCCAGAAGTGGGTGCACTGGAACGGCGCCACGCCGGTGGTGCTGATGGGCGACGCCGCGCATACGGCGCATTTCTCGATCGGCTCCGGCACCAAGCTGGCGCTGGAGGATGCGATCGAGCTGGCGCGCTGCTTCGCCGCGCACGGCGCCGACCCGCGCGCCGCACTGGCCGCCTATGAGGAAGTGCGCGCCGTGGAGGTGCTGAAAATCCAGAGCGCCGCGCGCAATTCGATGGAGTGGTTCGAGAACGTGCAGCGCTATACCGCCATGGAGGCGCCGCAGTTCGCCTATTCGATGCTGACCCGCAGCCAGCGCCTGTCGCACGAGAACCTGCGCCTGCGCGACAAGGACTACGTGGCCGGCTTCGAGCGCTGGCTGGCCGAACGCGCCTTCGCCCAGGCCGGCCTGCCGCTGCCCGCCGCCGCGCAGGGCCGCACCATCCCGCCCATGTTCACGCCCTACAAGGTGCGCGGCCTGGTCCTGAAGAACCGCATCGTGGTCTCGCCGATGGCGCAGTACAGCGCCGTCGACGGCTGCGTCGGCGACTGGCACCTGGCCCACCTGGGCGCGCGCGCCATGGGCGGTGCCGCGCTGGTGATGGCCGAGATGACCTGCGTCTCGGCCGACGCCCGCATCACGCCATACTGCCCCGGACTGTACGCCCCGGCCCACACCATGGCGTGGAAACGCATCGTCGACTTCATCCACGCCAGCACCGACGCCAGGATCGGCGTGCAGCTTGGCCATGCCGGCGCCAAGGGTTCCACCCGCGCCATGTGGGACGGCATCGACCAGCCGCTCGACAAAGGCAACTGGCCGCTGGTCTCGGCCTCGCAGCAGCAATACCTGGCCGGCGTCTCGCAGGTCGCGCGCACCGCTACCGCTGAAGACATGCGCCGCATCGAAGCGGACTTCGTGCGCGCCACGCTGGCGGCGGAGGAGGCGGGCTTCGACTGGCTGGAACTGCACTGCGCGCACGGCTACCTGCTGTCCTCCTTCATCTCGCCGCTGACCAACGAACGCGGCGATGAATACGGCGGCTCGCTGGAGAATCGCTGCCGTTTCCCGCTGCGCGTGTTCGCCGCAATGCGCGCCGTGTGGCCGGCGCACAAGCCGATGAGCGTGCGCATCTCGGCGCACGACTGGGTCGAGGGCGGCATCACGCCGGACGACGCGGTGCCGATCGCGCGCCTGTTCAAGCAGGCCGGCGCCGATATGATCGATTGCTCCTCGGGCCAGGTCAGCAAACTGGAAAAACCGGTCTTCGGCCGCATGTACCAGGCTCCGTTCGCCGACCGCGTGCGCAACGAAGCGGGCATCCCGGCCATCGCCGTCGGTTCGATCTTCGAAGCCGACCATGCCAACGGCATCATCGCCGCCGGCCGCGCCGACTTGTGCGCGGTGGGCCGGCCGCACCTGGCCAATCCGGCCTGGACGCTGGCCGAGGCGGCGAAGCTGGGCTATACGCCGGTGGCCTGGCCGAAGCAGTACCTGGCGGGCAAGCAGCAGCTCGAGCGCAACCTGGAGCGCGAGCGCCAGCTGGCTGCCGCCAGCGCCGGTTTGTCGCCGCAGCAGGTGGCGGCCAGGTTGTTGGAGGGTTGAGCATGCAGCACGCATTCATTACCGGCGGCGGGCGCGGCATCGGGCTGGCCTGCGCACAGGCGCTGATGGCGCAAGGGATCAACATCACCATCGCGGGGCGGGATCTGGCGACACTGGAACGGGCGGCGGAGGCGCTTGCCGCGCAAGCCGGGCGCGCGGGCGTAGCAATCTGCGTGCTTGACGTGACCGACGAGGCAGCGGTGCATGCGGCGATCGGCGCGGCCGCGCAGCAGTTTGGCCCCATCACTATCCTGCTGAACAACGCGGGCCAGGCGCATTCGGCACCGTTCGCAAAAACGACTGTGGCGCACTGGCGGCAGATGCTGGACGTGAACCTGAGCGGCGCCTTCCACTGCACGCAGGCGGTCCTGCCGCAGATGCTGGACGCGGGCTGGGGCCGCATCATCAACATCGCCTCCACCGCCGGCCTGAAAGGCTACAAGTACGTCAGCGCCTACGTCGCCGCCAAGCACGGCCTGGTCGGGTTGACCAAAGCCCTGGCGCTGGAGCTGGCGACGAAGAACATCACGGTCAATGCGGTCTGCCCCGGCTACACCGAAACCGACATCGTGCAGGACGCCATCGCCAACATCATGCAGAAAACTGGCCGTAGCGAAGAGCAGGCGCGCGCCGAGCTGGCCGCCGCCAACCCGCAGCAAAGGCTGGTGCAGGTGGAGGAGGTGGCCAACGCCGTCGCCTGGCTGTGCCAGCCCGCATCGGGCGCCATCACCGGCCAATCCATCGCCGTCGCCGGCGGTGAAGTCATGTAAGGAGCGGGAGCCATGCAACTCGACCTGGAAAGCCGCCTCACCAACGACCACCACCAGTCGCTGAAACTGTGGCTGCGCATGCTCTCCTGCACCACCAAGATCGAAACCGAAATCCGCAGCCGCCTGCGCACCGAATTCGGCATCACCCTGCCGCGCTTCGACCTGATGGCGCAGCTGGAACGCCACCCGGAAGGCCTGCGCATGGGGGAACTCTCCAAGCGCATGATGGTCACCGGCGGCAACGTCACCGGCATCACCGACCAGCTGGAGCAGGAGAAGCTGGTGGTGCGCGTGCCCGACCCGAAAGACGGCCGCGCCTTCAGCGTCAAGCTCACGCCCGCCGGCCGCAAGGCGTTCGGTGAAATGGCGGAGGTGCACGAACGCTGGGTCGCCGAGCTGCTGCAGGACATCACGCAAGAAGACAAAGGACAGCTGATCGAACTGCTGTCGCAAATGAAGGGCCACCTGTACGCCCGCGAAGAAAAGGAAAAACCATGAAATACCTGCAAGGGGAACCGCACAAGCTGCCGGGCAACCGCGCGCAACTGGCCGGCTACGAAGCCGAGCACTTCAAGTTCAGCGTTGCCAACGGCGTCGCCACGCTCACGCTGAACCGCCCCGAGCGCAAGAATCCGCTCACTTTCGACTCCTACGCCGAGCTGCGCGAACTGTTCCGCGCCATGGCGTATGCCGACGACATCAAGGCCATCGTCATCACCGGTGCCGGCGACAACTTCTGCTCCGGCGGCGACGTGCACGAAATCATTGGCCCGCTGACCAAGCTCGATATGCCCGGCCTGCTGGCCTTTACCCGCATGACGGGCGACGTGGTGAAGGCCATGCGCGCCTGCCCGCAGCCGGTGATCGCCGCCATCGACGGCGTGTGCGCCGGCGCCGGCTCCATGCTGGCGCTGGGCTCCGATATCCGCCTCGGCACGGAGCGCAGCAAGACCGCCTTCCTGTTCACCCGCGTCGGCCTGGCCGGCTGCGACATGGGCGCCTGCGCCTTGCTGCCGCGCGTGATCGGCCAGGGCAGGGCCGCCGAACTGCTGTACACCGGCCGCTCCATGTCCGGCGCCGAAGGCGAGCGCTGGGGCTTCTTCAACAGCCTGCACGCGCCGGAACAGCTGCTGGCCGCCGCGCAAGCCTTCGCGCAAGGCCTGGCCGACGGCCCGACTTTCGCCCACGGCATGACCAAGAAGATGCTGCAGCAGGAGTGGAATATGGGCGTGGACGAAGCCATCGAGGCGGAAGCGCAGGCGCAGGCCATCTGCATGGCGACCAACGACTTCCACCGCGCCTACCACGCCTTCGTGGCGAAACAGAAACCGGTGTTCGAGGGCGACTGATATGGCGGACAAATCCTACCTGGACTGGCCCTTTTTCGAGCAGCGCCACGCCGCGCTGGAGCGCGAGCTGGACGCCTGGGCCGCCGCCAACGTGCGCGACGACCACGGCGAAGGCCACGATACTGCCGCCGTGGACGCGCAATGCCGCAAACTGGTGCGCGCGCTGGGCGATGCCGGCTGGCTGCGCCACGCCATCGGCGGCACCGCTTACGGCGGCGCGCTGGACGTCATAGACACCCGCGCCATCTGCCTGGTGCGCGAAACGCTGGCGCGCCACAACGGCCTGGCGGATTTCGCCTTCGCCATGCAGGGCCTGGGCTCGGGCGCCATCAGCCTGTTCGGCAGCGCCGCCAACAAACAAGCCTACCTGCCGCGCGTCGCCAAAGGCGAAGCCATTGCCGCCTTCGCGCTGTCCGAGCCGCAGGCCGGTTCCGACGTCGCTGCCATGCAGTGCGCCGCCGTGCAGGATGGCGAGCATTACGTTCTCGATGGCGAGAAGACTTGGATCAGCAACGGCGGCATCGCCGACTTCTACGTGGTTTTTGCCCGCACCGGCGAGGCTCCGGGTGCGCGCGGCATCAGCGCCTTCATCGTCGACAGGGACACGCCAGGCTTTGAAATCGCCGAGCGTATCAACGTGATCGCCCCGCACCCGCTGGCGCGCCTGAAATTCAGCGGCTGCCGCATCCCGGCCAGCCAGCGCCTGGGCGAAGCCGGGCAGGGCTTCAAGGTCGCCATGGCCACGCTGGACGTCTTCCGCACTTCGGTGGCCGGCGCTTCGCTCGGCTTTGCAAGGCGCGCCCTGGATGAAGCGCTGGCGCACGCGCAAAGCCGCAAGATGTTCGGCCAGACCCTGGCCGACTTCCAGCTGACGCAGGCCAAGCTGGCGCAGATGGCGACCGGCGTTGATGCCAGCGCCTTGCTGACCTACCGCGCCGCCTGGCAGCGCGACCAGGGCCGCAAGGTGACCAGGGAAGCCGCCATGGCCAAGATGACCGCCACCGAAACCGCGCAGCAGGTGATCGACGCCGCGGTGCAGATGTTCGGCGGCATGGGCGTGGTGAGCGAACATCCGGTCGAACGCTTGTACCGCGAGATCCGCGCGCTGCGCATTTACGAAGGCGCGACCGAAGTCCAACAACTGATTATTGCGCGCGAACTGCTGCGCGAAGGTAAGGAGTGAATATGCAAGTTCTGCAACCGCCGGGCTGGGCCCGACCGCGCGGCTATTCCAATGGGATCGCCGCCAGCGGCCGCATGGTCTTTGTCAGCGGCATGATCGGCTGGGATGCCGATTGCCAGTTCCAGACCGATGATTTCGCCGGACAGGTGAAGCAGGCACTGGAAAATGTACTGGCGGTGCTGAAGGAAGCCGGCGGCGGCCCGGAACACATTTGCCGTATGACATGGTACGTGGTGGACAAGCACGAATATATGGGCGCCTACCCGCAGATCGGCGCGATCTACCGGGAGCTGATCGGCAAGCACTATCCAGCCATGACGGCAGTGGAAGTGGCGGGCCTGCTGGAGCCGCGCGCCCGGGTGGAAATCGAAGTGACGGCAGTCGTGCCTGCATAATTTTTACTAAGTGCTATAGTCGGCCGTGGAGGTGGAATGCCATGGCCAAGTTCATCACGCGCCTTTTCGGCGCAATCATCCTGCTAGCCTTGCCTGCGGCATACGGCGAAACGCCGCTGCTGACGGAGGCGGACAAATCCCAGCTGGCAAAATGGCTGGGCAATGGTCCTATCAGGCTGGAGCGCCTGTACAAGAAACGCGATGGCCAGACCGCGGCCGATTTCCATGCGGCGGTCGATGGCAAAGGGCGCACGTTCACCGTGCTGGAAGCCACCACGGAGCTGGGCCAGACCTTCAAGGTGGGTGGCTACAATCCGCAAAGCTGGCACTCGCGGGGCGGCTTCAATATCACCACGGAGAACGAGCTGCGCACCGCGTTCCTGTTCAACCTGACCGCGCGCCATATCAGCCGGCAGACGCCGCGCACCTATGCGCTGGATACGGTGGGCTCATTCCAGACCTGGAACGATGCCCGCGTCGGCCCGGTGTTCGGCGCCGGACATGACCTGTACGTGCCATGGGACCTGACCAATGGCGGGTACTCGAGCATGTATTCCTACATCGACCCGGCGCGCAGCAACTTCGATTCCAGCCTGCTCGATGGGCGCGACTACAAGTCGCCAAATATCACCTACGGCGATATGGAGGTATGGGCGATTTTCCCGGTGCCCGAGCCGGCCGCGTGGATGCTGCTGCTGGCGGGGCTGGGCGTGCTGACGTTCAGGCAGCGCTGGTCTCCAGCAGCGTTTTGCGGAAAATCTCAACCAGCGGACGCAGATTGACCCGATGCCAGGCCGCCCATAACGGCGTGCGGTAGGTGAACCAGGACAAGTCGCGCAGCACCACGCCTTGCGGGGCCTGGTAGCGCAGGCTGTGCTGGATCATGGTCAGACCGAGGCCGGCGGCCACCAGGCCCAGCGCGGCCAGCGGTTCCGTCGCTTCCATCTTGATCTGCGGCGTGAAACCGGCGCGGGCGCAGGCGGCCACAAAGTTGTCGTGCCCCAGCGTGCTTTCCTTATGCAGCACGCCGATCCATTTTTCCGCCCCCAGGTCGGCCGGCGTGATGTTCAGTGCGGTCGCCAGCGGGTGGCCTTCGGGCAGCGCCACCAGCATCGGGTCGTTCAGCACCTGGGCACTGGCCAGGTCCGGATCGTCCGCCGCCGGCGGTTCACATACCAGGGCGATGTCCAGGCTGCGCTGGCGCAGGCCTTCCAGCTGTTCCGCCGAATGGTAGTTGTACAGCGCCACGTGCACGGCGGGACGGCTGCGGCGCAATTCGCGCAGGGCATTCGGCAGCACGCCGGAATGCATGGCGTTTTCCAGGTAGCCGATGCACAGGCCGCCCTCGTCGCCCCGTCCCAGGCGCCTGGCCATTGATTCCAGGCGGTTGGCGTGGGTGAGGAAGGCTTTCGTCTCGGCCAGGAAGGTGTGCCCGTCGCGCGTCAGGCGGATGCGCTGCTGCGAGCGTTCGAACAGCATCAGGCCCAGTTTGTCTTCCAGCTGCGCGATCTGGCGGCTCAGCGGGGATTGTGAAATATGTAATTTTTCTGCGGCGCGGCCGACGTTTTCCTCTTCGGCGACGGCGACGAAATAGTGCAGCTGGCGTATATCGAGCATTTAAGACCTCCAGGGACTCAAGTGTCGCATATTCCGTCTTGGACAGTCTGGCCCATGCTGCCTAGACTGGGCTCTACCAAGTCACCACCCTAAGGAGAACTTAGCATGAGCATCAAAGATAAACTGATCGGCAGCAACCCACTCGGCTTTGGCACAGCGCCCCTGGGCAATATGTTCCGCGCCATCCCGGAGGCGGAGGCGGAAGCCACCGTCGATGCGGCCTGGGACAACGGCATCCGCCACTTCGATACCGCACCGTTCTATGGCGCCGGCCTGGCGGAACTGCGCCTGGGCCACGCGCTGGCCAAGCGCAAGCGCAGCGAGTTTGTGCTGTCCACCAAGGTGGGGCGGCTGGTGCTGGACGAGGTGGAGGATGCGGCAACGCGCGACCTGGGCGAGAAGGGCGGCCTGTTCGTGCATGGCCGCCCGAACAAGATCGTCAACGATTACACCGCGACCGCCACCCTGCGCTCGATCGAGGATAGCCTGAAGCGGCTCGGCACCGATTACCTGGATATCGTGTACGTGCATGATGTGGCGCAGGATTTCTATGGCGACGAATGGCTGGCCAAGTTCGAGGAAGCGCGCACCGGTGCCTTCCGCGTCCTGTCGCAATTGCGCGAGCAGGGCGTGATCAAGGCCTGGGGCCTTGGCGTCAACCGCGTTGAGCCGATCGAACTGCTGCTGGACCTGCAGGAGAGCCGGCCAGACGGCTTCCTGCTGGCGGGGCGCTACACCTTGCTCGATCATGAGCGCGCCATGCTGCGCCTGGTGCCCGCGCTGCAAAAGCACGGCGCCGACCTGGTGGTGGGCGGCCCTTACAGCTCCGGCGTGCTGGCCGGCGGCAGCACCTTTGAATACCAGAAGGCGCCGCCGGAAATCGTGGCCAAGGTGGAACGCATCAAGGCGCTGGCGGCGGCGCACGGCATCAGCGTGAAGGCGGCGGCCCTGCAGTTCGTGCTGGCCAATCCGGTGGTGGCTTCGGTGATCCCGGGCGCCAGCCGTCCCGAACGCATCCTGGAAGACAAGGCTGCGCTGGCCGAGAAAATCCCGGCCGCTTTCTGGCGCGACCTGCGCGAGCAGGGCCTGGTGGCGCACAACGCCATCCTTCCTCTGTGAGGCGAACCATGGCACAGGCATCTGCACACATTGCGCTTCCCGCCACGGCGGATTCGGTCTGGCGCCTGATCGGCGGCTTCGATTCGCTGCCGGACTGGCTGCCGTACATCCCGAAAAGTGAGCTGAGCGAAGGAGGGCGGGTCCGCACGCTGGCCAACTCGGCCGGCGAAGCGATCGTCGAGCGGCTGCTGGCGTTCGACGAGGAGGGCCGCAGCTACAGCTACGCCATCCTGTCCGCGCCGTTCCCGGTCAGCGGCTACCGCGCCACCTTGCGCGTGCTGGAGGCGGCCGGTGGAACGGCACGGGTCGAATGGTCGGGCGAGTTCACGCCGCAAGGCGTGAGCGATGAGGAAGCCTCGCGCCTGTTCCGGGGCATCTACGAAGACGGCCTGAAAGCGCTGGCCGCCGGCTTCAAGGCTGCGTTTAAGGCTGCGAGCTGAGTACCGTGGTGGCCACCTTGCCGTCGTCGGTGACGGTGAGGTGGTACAGGCGGCTGTACTCGTCGTCCGCAATATCGGCGCCGGGTTCGCCGCCGAGCTGGCGCACCAGGTCCGGCACCGTGTTCGAATGGCCCACCAGCAGTGCATTGCCGCCGCCGGCGCTGCGCAACTGGCGGGCGAACTCCGCCTGCTTGCCCGGGTCATAGCTTTGCACCGGCAAGCCGAACTGCTGCGCGGTTGGCGTGGCGGTCTGGCGCGTGCGCTGGTAGGCCGTGCTGTAGACCTGCCTGATGCCCGCGTCCTTCAACATGAGCGCGATGCGGCGCGCCCGCGCCTCGCCGGCCGCCGTCAACGGCGGGTCCTTGCTGTCAGATACCGCCTTCTCACCGTGGCGGGTCACATAGATATGGTAGGTCTCGGCGAATGCCTGCAAGGGCAGGGCAATGCTGGCGGCCAGCAGCAAGGAGTAGAGGGTCTTCATAGCAAGGATATTGCCACAGCTAATACAGCCCGGCAATCCGGCCCATCAGGCCGACAGCTTCCTTCGTTATCTCAGAAATTCATAGCAGCCGGTGCTTTCCGCATAACTGTCGGCAGGCGAATACGTTAATCTCCTGCTATTAAGGAGACAGAGCACCTATGAAAATAACTACGCTTGATACCGTTGTATTCCTTTTCTATTTCGTCGTGGTGGCGGCCTACGGTTTCTGGATTTACCGGCGCAAGAATGCCGGTTCCGGTTCCGCCTCGCGCGACTATTTCCTGGCCGAGGGCTCGCTGACCTGGTGGGCGATTGGCGCCTCCCTGATCGCGTCCAATATCTCTGCCGAGCAGTTCATCGGCATGAGCGGCTCCGGCTTCAAGATCGGCATGGCCATCGCCGTGTATGAGCTGATGGCCGCCGCCACGCTGATCGTGGTGGCCATCTTCTTCATGCCGGTCTACCTGAAAAACCACATCTACACCATGCCGCAGTTCCTGGAGCGGCGCTATGGCAAAGGCGTGGCGATGACCATGGCCCTGTTCTGGCTCGGCCTGTACATCGTGGTCAACCTGACCTCCATCCTGTATCTCGGCGCGCTGGCGATCAACAGCGTGTCCGGCGTCGGCGTGCTGCCCTGCATGCTGTTCATGGCCTTGTTCGCCACCGTGATCACCCTGGGCGGCATGAAGGTGATCGGCTACACCGACGTGATCCAGGTGGTGTGCCTGGTGGTCGGCGGCCTGGTCACCACCTGGCTGGCGCTCGACCTGGTGGCCGGCCTGGCCGGCAAGGAAGGCGCCATCGCCGGCGCCGGCGAGCTGCTGGCGCGCGCCAACGGCCACTTCGACATGGTGCTGTCGCGCGACCACCCAAGCTATATGGACCTGCCGGGCCTGAGCATCCTGATTGGCGGCGTCTGGATCGCCAACCTGAATTACTGGGGCTGCAACCAGTACATTACCCAGCGCGCCCTCGGCGCCGACCTGCCGACCGCCCGCAAAGGCCTGCTGTTCGCCGCCTTCCTCAAGCTGCTGATGCCGATCATCGTGGTGCTGCCGGGGATCGCCGCCTACGCGCTGGACCAGGCCGGCGCACTGGGCGGTGCGCTGCGCGAAGGCGGCGAGCTGAATCCCGACCGCGCCTACCCGACCCTGCTGGCGCTGCTGCCCTCCGGCCTGAAAGGCATCGCCTTCGCCGCGCTCACCGCCGCCGTGGTGGCCTCGCTGGCCGGCAAGGCAAACAGTATCGCCACCATCTTCACGCTCGACCTGTACCGCGGCCGCATCAACCCCAACGCCAGCGAAGAACGCATGGTCTGGATTGGCCGCGCTGCGGTGGTGGCCGCGATGGCGATTGCGGTGCTGATTGCACCCATGCTCGGCATCGACAAGAAGGGCGGCTTCCAGTACATCCAGGAGTACACCGGCTTCGTCTCGCCCGGCATCCTGGCCATGTTCCTGCTGGGGTTCTTCTGGAAGCAGGCGAGCAGCGCGGCGGCCATGTTCGCCACCGTCGGCGGCCTGGTGTTCTCCGTCATCCTCAAATTCCTGCCGCAGATGATGGACCTGTCGTTCCTGGCGCCCATCGGCTGGGCGGCCGACAACGGCAGCGGCGTCTATGAGATCCCCTTCATCGACCGCATGTTCCTGGTGTTCTTCGCCGTGGTGGCGGGCATGGTGGTGATCAGCCTGGCCGGCAAGCGCGACGGCGCCGCGAAAGCGCTGGTGGTGGAACGCCGCCTGTTTGCGGTGGACCGCGGCTTTGCCGTGGGCTCGGCCGCAGTCTGCTTGCTGCTTGCCGTGATCTACGCGCGCCAGGCAGCCGCGTAAGCGGCGGCGCGCTGCGCCAGGGCGTCGAGCGCGACGCCCGGCGCATACAGCTGGCTGCCGATGCCAGCGCCGGTGGCCCCGGCATCCTTCCAGGCCGGCAGCTGCTCCGGCGTCACGCCACCCACTGGCCACAGCGGCGTACCTGCCGGCAGCACGGTACGCAGCGCCTTCATTCCCGCAAATCCTATAGCTTCCGCCGGGAACAGCTTGAGCGCGTGCGCGCCCGCATCGAGCGCATCGAAAGCCTCGGTCGGCGTGGCCACGCCCGGCGCGCACAGCATGCCGCGCGCGGCGGCATGGGCGATCACCGCAGGACGGCAATTGGGCGACACGAACAGGCGGCCGCCGGCGTCCGCCACCGCATCCACATCGGCCTGGGTCAGCATGGTGCCGCCGCCCACGATGGCATCGGCCGGCGCCATGTCTACCAGCACGCGGATCGACTCCAGCGCACCCGGGCGGTTGAGCGGCACCTCCAGCAGCCGGAAGCCGGCCTCGAACAGGGCAGCGCCGACCGCCGGCGCATCGTTGGGCGATAAGCCGCGCAGGATGGCGACCAGGGGAAGTTCAAACTGGTTTGGGTTCATCTCGTGCTTTCAGTCGAAAAAACGCGCCAGGGCGGCGCAGTACACGCGGTCCGGATCGAGTCCCTGCAGTGCGATCCCGAACTGGGCGGCGGCCACGGCATAGTGCTGCTGCAGCGCCGGCGAGCAGATGGACGCCACGCTGGACGAAACGTCCTGCGCTGCCACGAATTCGGTGCCGATCAGCAGACCGCTCAGGAAGGAGCGCGCATCGGCGGCCGGCATGGCGCCCGATACGACGCGCGCGCGCACGCGGAACAGGGCATTGCTTAAGGGCGCGCGCAGGCGCGCGGCCTCGATGCCGGCGGCGAAAGCATCGGCATTCTCCGGCCCGCCCAGCAGCGGCGCCAGGGTGCCGTGCGCGCCCAGCGTGGCGAACAGCTCGCCCGTCATGAAGGTGCGGATCTGCTCGATCGCGCCATCGCGCAGCAGCACCCACTTGCTGTGGGTGCCGGGCAGCACCACCCAGCCGTCGCCCTGGCCCAGGGCCAGCGCGCCGAGCAGCTGCGTTTCCTCGCCGCGCATGACGTCCACTT
Organism: Pseudoduganella sp.; assembly: GCF_041914865.1. NCBI lineage: Bacteria > Pseudomonadati > Pseudomonadota > Betaproteobacteria > Burkholderiales > Oxalobacteraceae > Pseudoduganella > Pseudoduganella sp. The sequence continues at coordinate 24,836 of NZ_JAYSCO010000018.1, forward strand.
CCGCGCCGCGCTGGCAGTAACCGGGAACGATAAAGCGGTTGGGGGCCGCGCGCAGCAGGCGGTTGGGCAGCTCGCGCAGCGGCACCGAGGTGTCCAGGTAGGGCACTTCATGCCAGCCCTGCGCGCTGCCCACCATGCCGGAGGCGATCACCGGGGTATCCAGCGGCAGATCCATCGCCGCCAGAAGGTCGTCGATCGATTGCGCGAAATGGGGGCGGGCGGCCAGCATGCCCTGGTCGTCCGCATGGCGCGCCGCGCAGGCGCCGTTGGAGTCAATAAGATAGGCCCGGCGGTTGCTGGTTCCCCAGTCGATGCCGAGTACGTGCGTAGGAGTCGAGGCGGATGTATTCATGGTCCCATGCTACGCCCGCGTCCCGGGGGCAGCTATGGGAGTTTTTGCGTGCTGCTATCAGTTTTTGGTATAGCGGGCCTGTTCGCGCAGCGTTTCCAGCATGGATTCGGCGCCCGGCGACAGCTTGTGGTTGCGGCGCGTGATGAAGCCGTAGACATCCATGCGCAGGTGCAGGTCGATCGGCAGGGGCGCCAGCAGGCCGCTATCGAGGAAGGGCTGCACCAGCTCCACCGCCATCGGCGCCACCATATCGCTGCCCATCAGGAGCTGGGTCACCACCGGCAGGGCCATGGTGGAAATGGTTTCCGCCGGCTGCTCCAGCGCCTGCGACATGAACAGGGCAGCCAGGCGCTCGCGCACAACGCTGCCTTCCGGCGGCAGGATCCAGGTCTGGCGCGCCAGCTGCGCCAGCGTCACTTCGCCGCCCTGCAAAAGTGGATGCCCGGTACGCGCCACCAGGCAGTGCGGTTCGTCGGTGATCGGCTCGAAATTGACCTCGCCGGCAATTGCGGCATCGGTCACGCGGCCGATGACGATATCAAGGTCGCCTGCGCGCAGGCGGTCGAGCAGCTGGCGGCTGCTGTCGACATCGATCGACACGTGCAGCTGCGCGTGGCGCGATTTGAGCAGGGTCACGGCCGGCGGCACCAGGGTGGCGGCCGGGGTCAGGATCGCGCCCACCGCTACCCGGCCGCGCAGGCCGGACTGCAGTTCGATCACTTCCTGGTGGGCGGCATCCATTTCCGCCAGCGCAGCGCCGGCGCGGCGGATCAGGGTCCTGCCATACGAGGTGGGTTCCACGCCGCGCGGCAGGCGCTCGAACAGCGGGACGCCGAGCGCATGTTCCAGCTCGCCCAGCAGCTTGGAGGCGGCGGGCTGGGTCAGGTTGGCCGCCTGCGCCGCATGCATGATCGAGCCATGGCGGCCAAGTTCCACCAGCAGCACCAGGTGCTTGGTTTTCAGGTAGGAGCGGACAAAGCGTTGTGAGCGGGGATCGGACATCTGCGTTCTGACGGCAAGAGCTTCCCCATCATAGTTGAGCAGTACCCGTCCGTCAAACGCCATGCCTCCACTCCTTTACCATTCGGCGATGCTGCCATCCTCGTGGCGCCAGACCGGGTTGCGCCAGTCCGGCGCGTGGCGGCTCGCTTCAACCACGCGTTCTTCGTCGATCTCTACGCCCAGGCCCGGCTTGGGCAGCGGCCGGATGTAGCCTTTATCCAGCTTGAAGTCGTCCTTGTTCTTCACGTAGTCCAGCACTTCGCCGCCCTGGTTGTAATGGATGCCCATGCTCTGCTCCTGCAGCACGGCGTTGTGCGAAACGAAGTCCACCTGCAGGCAGGAGGCCAGCGCCACAGGTCCGAGCGGGCAGTGCGGCGCCAGGGCGATATCATAGGCCTCCGCCATGGCGGCGATCTTCAGGCATTCGGTGATGCCGCCCGCATGCGACAGGTCCGGCTGCACGATGGACAGGCCGCCTTGCTGGAACACGTGCTTGAACTCGAAGCGCGAGTACATGCGTTCTCCCGCCGCCAGCGGTATCGACGTGTGGTCGGCCAGCGCGCGGTAGTACTCGTACTGCTCGGCCAGCACCGGCTCCTCCACGAACAGCGGACGGAAGGCTTCCAGCTCGCGCAGCAGGACCTTGGCCATCGGCGCGGCCACGCGGCCGTGGAAGTCCAGTCCGAATTCGACCTCGTCGCCAAAGGCGCTGCGGATCTCGGCCACCCGTTGCACCGCCTGGTCCACCTTGCGCGCGCTGTCGATGATGCCCAGTTCTTCGGTGCCGTTCATCTTGAAGGTGTCAAAGCCCGCTTCGCGCAGGCGGCCCATGCCTTCGATCACATCGGCCGGGCGGTCGCCGCCGACCCAGCTGTAAGTCTTCATTTTGTCGCGCACCAGGCCGCCCAGCAATTCATAGACCGGCACGCCCAGCACCTTGCCTTTGATGTCCCACAGCGCCTGGTCGATGCCGGCGATGGCGCTCATGAGGATGGCGCCGCCGCGATAGAAGCCGGCGCGGTACATCACCTGCCACAGGTCGTTGATGCGAGATGGGTCCTGGCCCACCAGGTATTGCGCGTATTCGTGGACTGCCGCTTCCACGGTCCGGGCCTTGCCCTCGATGACTGGTTCGCCCCAGCCGGTAACGCCTTCGTCGGTTTCGATCTTCAGGAGCATCCACCTGGGAGGGATGCGGTAGGTGGTAAGTTTGGTAATCTTCATGCGGCCAGTGTAATAGTGCGACCCATGCGCAAAGCATGAATAAACGCGCGCGAGGTATATCAAAGCGATATGCCGCCGGGCGGCTTTCGCGGGGCGCCGCTAGAATGGGCGTCACGTCAACAGGGAGGGAACATGCAATTATTGGTGGATGGGCAGGATACGCTGGGCGAATGCGTGCTGTGGTGCGACCGTACGCAGCGCGTGCTGTGGACGGATATCCAGCGCTCGGTCCTGTACGCCCACACGCCAGCCAGCGGTGAAACGCGCAGCTGGCCGATGCCTGAACGCCTGTGCTGCTTCGCCCTGACCGACGACGACCAGCGCCTGCTGCTTGGCCTGGCCTCGGGCCTGGCCTTGTTTGACTTCGCCAGCGGTGAGCTGACCCGCATTTGCGCAGTCGCGCCCGAGCAGCCAGGCACGCGCCTGAACGATGGCCGCTGCGACCGCCAGGGGCGCTTCGTGTTCGGCATGTTCAATGAGGCCGACAATCCGAAAGAAGCGATCGGCGCCTTCTATCGTTTGAATGCCGACCTGACGCTGGAACGCTTGCCGCTGCCGCCCGCCGCCATCGCCAACAGCATTTGCTTCAGCCCGGACGGCCGCACCATGTACTTCACCGATTCGCAGGACGGCGCCATCCGCTGCTGCGACTACGACCCGCTGACTGGCGCGCTCGGCCCGCACCGCGTCTTCGTGGCCGCCGGCGTGGTGGGCGGCGAGCCGGATGGTTCGACCATCGACGCGCAGGGCTGCCTGTGGAACGCGCGCTGGGGCGCCAGCCAGGTCGTGCGCTTCACGCCGGATGGGAAAGTGGAGCGCGTGCTCGCGCTGCCCGTGCCCCAGCCCAGCTGCGCCGCGATCGGCGGCCCTGGGCTCGACACCCTGTTCGTGACCAGCGCCCGCAAAGAGATGAGCGCTACCCGCCTGGACGCGGCGCCGCAGTCGGGCGGCCTGTTCGCGCAACAGCTGGACGTGCGCGGCTTGCCCGAATCCCGCTTCCGCCTGTCCACGCTGAAGATCGGCCTGGTCGGCCTGGGCAAGATCGCGCTGGACCAGCATATCCCCGCTATCCGCAACAATCGGCAGCTGGAGCTGGTTGCCGCCTGCTCGCCGCGCAGCACAGTCGATGGGCTGGCTGTCTACCGCAGCCTGGACGAGATGCTGCAGGCGCACCCGGAAATCGAAGCCGTCGCCATCTGCACCCCGCCGCAAGTGCGGCAAGCCATCGCCGAAGCGGCCATCGCCGCCGGCCGCCATGTCTTCCTCGAAAAGCCGCCGGCCGCTACCCTGGGCGAGGGCGATGCGCTGCAGGCCCTGGCCGCCGCGCGCGGCGTGACCGTGCTGGCCGGCTGGCACTCGCGCTTCGCACCCGGCGTCGAGCCCGCGCGTGACTGGATGGCGGCGCGCAGCATCGCCTCCATCCGCATCGAATGGCGCGAGAACGTGCGCCAGTGGCATCCCGGCCAGCGCTGGATCTTCGAACCGGGCGGCATGGGTGTGTTCGACCCCGGCATCAACTCGCTGTCCATCCTGACCCGTTTGCTGGGCGGCGGCGTGGTGGTGCAGGGCGCCGAGTTGCGCGTACCGGCTAACTGCAATGAACCGATCCAGGCCGAGTTGCGCATGCAGGGCGGCGCCGGCGTTGCGGTCGAAGCGCATTTCGATTTCCTGCAGGAGGGCGTGCAAACCTGGAGCATCCATGTCGCTGCCGCCAGCGGCGAAACGATGGCGCTGCACATGGGTGGCAAAGTGATGGAAGTCGATGGAAAAGTGGTGCTGGACGAACCGGAGCGCGAATACCCGCGCATGTATGAACACTTCGCCCGCCTTGTTGCAGCCCGCCAGTCCGATCTCGACATGGCGCCGCTGCGCGCGGTGGCTGACGCCCGCCTGGTCGGCAAGCACGTCACCGTCGCACCGTTCGTGGAGTAGTCAGTACAGCCCGCCAATCCTGCCCAGTATCCCGAGGATGGCGGTGAATCCTGTCAACATGATGCCAAGCATCCAGCGGAAGTTTGTATTCATCTCCCTGCGCAGCTCTGCAAACTGGCGCTCCGCCCAGGCGTGTTCTTCCGAAAACCTGCGGTCCATGATACTCCGCAGGTCTTCGAGGGCCCTTGAGTTTCTTTCGACCAGGTTCTGCAGGGCATCCACTTCCTTTTCGACCTTTACCAGACGAATCTCGGTATCCATTTTGCCTCCGCAGTGTAAGTTCTGCTACTTTGCCTTGCCAGGCGTGCGGGGATATTGAGGTAGGACAGGGGAGGGCGGGGAAAGTTCCCAGGGAAGGTGCTGTTGGTCCCTCCGCCTGGAATCGAACCAGGATCCCACGCTTAGGAGGCATGTGCACTATCCATTGTGCTACGGAGAGGACGCAAAGCGAGCGCAATTATAGCTGACAGGCTGGCAACAGGTAAAATGCGCGTTTTCCCGTCTAGATTTGCACTCCCATGGCTGTCATTTCCTTATCATCTGCACAACTTGCCTTCGGCCACCACGCCCTGCTGGACCACGCTGAGTTTTCCCTGGAGACGGGGGAGCGCGTCGGCCTGATCGGCCGCAATGGCACCGGCAAGTCTTCGCTGCTGAAAATCATCGCCGGCATGCAGAAGCTGGATGACGGCCTGCTGGTCATGCAGCAGGGCCTGAAGGTGGTCTACGTCGAGCAGGAACCGCAGTTCGAGGCGGGCCAGAGCGTGTATGACGCGGTGGCGTCCGGCCTGGGCGAGCTGCCGGCGCTGCTGAAGGAGTACGACGAACTGACCGGCCAGTTCGGCCAGGGCGATGATGACAAGCTGATGGAGCGTATGCACGACATCCAGCTCAAGCTCGATGCGGGCGATGCCTGGAACCTGAAGAACAAGGTGGAGACCGTGCTGGGCCGCCTGAACCTGAATCCGGACCTGGGCATCGAAACCCTGTCGGGCGGCACCAAGAAGCGCGTGGCGCTGGCGCGTGCGCTGGTCGGCGCGCCGGATGTGCTGCTGCTGGACGAGCCGACCAACCACCTGGACTTCAGCTCGATCCAGTGGCTGGAAGGCCTGCTGCGCGATTTCAAGGGCAGCATCCTGTTCATCACCCACGACCGCTCCTTCCTGGACAACGTGGCGACCCGCATCATCGAACTGGACCGCGGCATCCTGCTGTCCTACCCGGGCAACTTCAGCGCCTACCAGACCCGCAAGGCCGAGCAGCTGGCGATTGAGGAAGTGGAGAACGCCAAGTTCGACAAAGTGCTGGCGCAGGAAGAGGTGTGGATCCGCAAGGGCGTGGAAGCGCGCCGCACCCGCAACGAAGGCCGCGTGCGCCGCCTGGAGCGCCTGCGCGAACAGCGCGCCGCGCGCCGCGACCAGCAAGGCCAGGTGCGCCTGGAAGTGGCGACCGGCGAACGCTCCGGCAAGATCGTGGCGGAACTGGAGAACGTCTGCAAGTCGTACGGCGACAAGGTCATCGTGCGCGACTTCAGCACCATCCTGATGCGCGGCGACAAGGTCGGCCTGATCGGCCCGAACGGCGCCGGCAAGACCACCCTGCTCAAGCTGATCCTCGGCGAAGAGCAGCAGGATAGCGGCACCATCAAGCAGGGCGCGCGCCTGCAGGTGGCCTACTTCGACCAGATGCGCGCGCAGCTGAACGACAACGCCACGCTGGCCGACACCATTTCGCCCGGTTCGGACTGGGTCGAAATCAATGGCCAGCGCAAGCACGTCATGAGCTATCTGGGCGACTTCCTGTTCGACCCGGCGCGCGCGCGTTCGCTGGTAAGCTCCCTGTCCGGCGGCGAGCGCAACCGCCTGCTGCTGGCGCGCCTGTTCGCCAAGCCTGCCAACGTGCTGGTGCTGGACGAACCGACCAACGACCTTGATATCGATACGCTGGAGCTGCTGGAAGAACTGCTGGAGGATTACACCGGCACCGTCTTCCTGGTCAGCCACGACCGCGCCTTCCTCGACAACGTGGTCACGCAGGTGATCGTGGCCGAGGGCCAGGGCAAGTGGAAGGAGTATGTGGGCGGCTACAGCGATTGGGAGCGCGTGCGCGACACGGCCCCAGCGGCCGCCGCGCCGGCAGCGAAGAAGGCGGAAGCCAAGCCGGCCGCGCCCGCTGCGGCTGCGGCTGCGGCGCCGGCCAAGGCCAAAAAGCTCAGCTACAAAGAGCAGCGCGAGCTCGAAGAGTTGCCGCAACTCATTGCCAAACTGGAAGATGAGCAGACGGCCCTGAACCTCACCCTGTCCGATCCCGACTTCTACAAGAAGACGCCGGCGGAAGCGAAGCGCCTGAACGAACGCATTGCGCAGATCGAAGAAGAACTGATGACTGCGCTCGAGCGTTGGGAAGAAATCGAATCCCGCAACAACGTTTGATGTAGCTCAATCCACTCCTTGCTCTTTCTCACTTTCGTGCGCTTGCGCACGATTGCCCGCTGTAATATCTGACAACCTTAATGCCGAGACAGCGTTTGTCTCGGCATCACCAACGGGAAGGCAGATATTGTGACGAACCAGCAGCCACCAGAGCGCGTTCGGCAACAGCAGCATTCCGCTGCGGCAAGCGCGCCTGCTTTCGCAATTGCAACTCACAGCAACCCGGCTTTGCCGCGCGTGGCGCCGTTCGCGACGTATATCGCTTTCATCGCGCTGGCCGATGTGCTGGAGCGCGTTGGCGCCCATGCCAACAGCTTGCGCTGGCTGTATCCCGTCCAGGTTGGTTTGGTGCTGGCCATGCTGCTTGCCTGGCGCCAGCACTTTGTGGAACTGCGCACCGCACCGGCCGCGCGCCATGTCTGGCTGGCGCTGGCTGTCGGCGCCCTGGTGTTCGTGCTGTGGCTGCTGCTCGACCTCGAATGGATGCAGCTGGGAACGCCTCGCGCCTTTGTGCCGGCAGGCGCGGACGGGCGCATCGACTGGCCGCTGGTGGCCTTGCGCGCGGCCGGCGCCACCCTGGTGGTGCCCTTGATGGAAGAGCTGTTCTGGCGTTCTTTCCTGCTACGCTGGCTGGTGCAGCGTGACTTCCTGTCACTGCGGCCGGCACGCGCGGGACTGGGCGCCATCACGATCACGATTCTTTTGTTCGGTAGCGAACATAAGCTCTGGCTGGCCGGCATGGTTGCCGGCCTGGCTTACACCTTGCTGTATATGCGCAGCGAAACGCTGTGGACTCCCATCCTGGGACACGCCGTGACCAATGGCCTGCTGGCCGTATGGGTTGTGGCAACTGGTAGCTGGATCTATTGGTGAGAAGAAAAATATGCGCATCCTGCCAACCCCTTTGGCGCTGGCTGCCGCACTGGCGTGCTGTCCCGCCGCTGCCGACATCAGCGACACCATCAAGCCCTTCGTCACGGTGGGCTCGAGCTATGACAACAATCTGCTGCGCCTGCCTGACAACACGGCACCCGGCGTCCAGCGCTCCGACCGCGCCACGCAGGCGCAGGGCGGCATCCTGCTGGACCGGCCCATCGGCCGGCAAAGGCTGACCGGCCACGCCAAGCTGTCGCGCGTGACTTTTGACCATTACGACCAGCTCAATTACAACGGCAAGGATGCCGTGCTGGACTGGGCCTGGGTACTGGGCAACCAGTTCGACGGCAATATCGGCGGCGCATACCAGCAGGTGTTGACGCCGTTTAACGACTTCCACGTCGAGCAGCGCAACCTGCGCACGCAGCGGCGCGCTTATGCCAATGGCGGCTGGCGCTTCCACCCAAGCTGGCGCGTGCGCGCCGGGTTCTACCGCGACCGCTTCGATTACGAGCTGGAAGTGCAGAGCCTGAACAACCGCAAAGAGGACCGCACCGAACTCGGCATCGACTACCTGGCCGCCAGTGGCAGCAGGGTAGGGCTGGTGGCGCGCAAGATCAAGGGCAGTTTCCTTAATCCCTTGCGCATTGGCACGACTTTCCTCGACCAGAACTACGACCAGGACGAGTTAAAAGCCAATATCAACTGGCTGTACAGCGAAATCACCCAGGTGCAGGTGCTCGCCGGCTATGCCCGGCGCAAGCACGACACGTTCACCGAGCGTGATACCAGCGGCTTGAACGGCCGCGTCACCGTGAACTGGCGTCCGCGCCAGAAGCTGCGTTTCACGGCCGATGCCTGGCGCGAGTTCGCCGCGGTGGAAAGCACCATCGTCAACAACAGCATCAACAAGGGGGCCAGCGTGAACGCCAGCTGGGATATTTCGGCCAAGGTGCAGGCCAACGCGGGCTTCAAGCGCGAGAAGCGGAACTTTGAGCGCCTGCCTTATGTCTATTTCAACGGCGATCCAAGCGATACCACGCGCAGCACCAATGTCGGCCTGGTCTACCAGCCCATGCGCAAGGTGCAGCTCAGCGCCACGGCGTTCAAGGACCGCCGCACGGGAACGCCGCTGGCCGGTACCGGAAGCTACAAGGCCAAGGGCGTTTCCCTGATGGCGACAGTGCAATTCTGAACATGAGGAGCAACGATGACGGTAAACGATATTCCCCTGGTCTCCTTCTTCCAGCGTGTGCTCGATCCGCTGATCATCATGGGGACGCTGTACGCCACGTCGATGGTGTACGGGGAGCCGTTTACCGGCTATTCGCTGGTGCTGATGGTGCTGGCCTTCTTCATTTCCTCCGCCGTGTATGAGCATGTCGACCCCTACCGCACCTGGCGCAGCGGCCGCATTGGCGCCTATGCGCGCGACATCTTCATGGGCTGGATCGTCACCGCCCTGATCCTGGTCTTCCTCGGCCTGGTCAGCGGCCTGGCCTACCACTATGACGAAACAGTGGTGCTGAGCTGGTTCCTTGCCACGCCGTTTGCCTTACTCATGAGCCATACGGCGGCGCGCCATGTCGGCACCGATCCCGCCAAGGAGAGCGAGGTGCGCTCCATCGTCATCGTCGGCGCCAACGAGGTTGGCACCAAGTTCGCGCGTACCGTGGAGCGCATGCCCAATCTCTTCCTCAGCGTGCGCGGCTTCTTCGACGACCGCACGGCGGACCGCCGCAAGCCGGACCTGGCGCATCCCGTGCTGGGCGATATGGGCGCGGTGGCGGGCTTTGTGCGCGACCACCATATCAAGATGATCTTCATCAGCCAGCCGATCTCGGCCCAGCCGCGCATCCGCAAGCTGCTCGATGAACTGCAGGACACCACGGCCTCGGTCTACTTCCTGCCGGACATTTATGTTTTCGACCTGATGCAGGCGCGCTTTGACAGCGTGGGCGGCATGCCGGTGGTGGCAATCTGCGAAACGCCGTTTGTCGGCTTCGATGGCATCGTCAAGCGTGCCAGCGATGTGATCATCGGCAGTGCCATCCTGCTGCTGCTGGCGCCGCTGATGCTGGCGATCGCGCTGGCCGTGTGGGTCAGCTCGCCGGGACCGGTGATCTTCCGCCAGCGCCGCTACGGCTTGTATGGCGAGGAAATCATCGTCTACAAATTCCGCTCGATGCGGGTGACGGAAGACGGCCCTGCCGTGCGGCAGGCGACCGCCAACGATCCGCGCATCACCCGCATTGGCGCCTTCCTGCGCCGCTCCTCGCTCGATGAGCTGCCGCAATTCTTCAATGTCTTGCAAGGAACCATGAGCATTGTTGGGCCGCGCCCGCACGCGGTGGCCCATAACGAACAATACCGGAAGCTGATCAAAGGCTACATGTTGCGCCACAAAGTCAAGCCGGGCATTACCGGCTGGGCCCAGGTCAACGGCCTGCGCGGTGAAACGGAGACCCTGGAAAAGATGGAGGCGCGTATCCGCTACGACCTGGACTACCTGCGCCACTGGTCGCTTTGGCTGGACCTGTGGATCATCTTGCGCACAGTCAAGGTGGTGTTAAACCGGCAGAACGCGTACTGAGTCAATCGTGCGCGCGTGTCGCGCTATTAGAATGAGTTGCAACAGTCGAGGGAGGATATCTTGAAGAACATCAACCCGAACAAGGCTTGTGCAGGACTGATGGTGTTGCTGCTGGCCGCTTGCGGCAACAAGGCGGAGCAGAAGCCGGGCCAGGCGCTGGCCAGCGTCAACGGCGAAGAAATCACCGTCATGCAATTGAACGACGAGCTGGCGCGCGCCAACGCCCCGGCCGCCCGCCAGGACGCCGTGCGCAAGCAGGTACTGGAATCATTGATCGATCGCCAGCTGCTGATCGGCGAAGCGGCGAAAGAGAATATGGACCGCGACCCGCGCGTGCTGCAGGCCATTGAACGCTCGCGCGCGCTGATCCTGGCGCAAGCGTATATGCAGAAACGTATCGGCACGCCGGCCAAGCCGAGCGCGGAGGAGGTCGAGGCGTACTACAGCCAGAACCCGCAGTTCTTCGCGCAGCGCAAGCATTTCGACATGCGCGAAATCATCCTGCCGACGCGCGAGGTCACCGACGAGCTCAAAGCCGTGATGGACAAGACCCGTTCGCTGGACGATGTCGCCGCCTGGCTCGATGCGCGCAAAGTCAAGTACCAGAAGGCGCAGTTGAGCCGCAGCGGTTCCGAGCTGCCGCCCGAGCTGTCGGCCAAGCTGATGGCCCTGTCCAAGGACCAGTTGTTCATCGTGCGCGAAGGCGAACGCAGCATGCTGGTCACGATTACCGATATCCGTCCCTCGCCGGTGGAGCTGGATGCGGCGCGGCCGCAGATCGAGCAATACCTGGTGGCGAAAAAGGGGAAGGAAGCGGCGGAGCAGGAAGTCAAACGCCTGCGCGCCAGCGCCAAGATTGCCTATATCAACCAGCCGGCGCCGGTGGCGACCGCCGGTGCCAAGGCGAATGAGCTGGAGCGCGGTGTCGCCGGCCTGAAATAACACGATGGAGGAGCGATCATGAAACGAGTACTGATGTGGATGGCGGGCTTGCTGCTGGCGCTGGGCGCCGGCATGGTGCAGGCGGCGGATATCACGCTGGGGCCGGGCGATGTGATCAAAGCTTCGGTGTTCGGCAATCCGGATATGGGCGTGGAGACGCGCGTCAGCGAGTCCGGCAAGATCACCTTCCCCCTGCTGGGCGAGGTGAAAGTGGGCGGGCTGACCGTGCAGCAGGCGGAAAAGCTGGTCGGTGAACAGCTGGTGAAGAAGGGCTACCTGAAAACCGCCCAGGTCAACATCATCATCTCGCAGATCCAGAGCGCCCAGGTGTCGGTGCTGGGCATGGTGAACCGGCCCGGGCGCTACCCGCTCGACGGCGGCAAGCGCGGGGTGATGGACATGCTGGCCCAGGCCGGCGGCTTCAACGCCGACGGCGGCGACACGGTGAGCGTGGTGCGCACGCGCGACGGCAAAACCACGAAAACCGTGATCGACGTGGTGGACATGGTGCGCAACGGCGCGCTGGACAAGGAAATCGAGCTGGCGCCTAATGACGTGATCTACGCCGAACGTTCGCCGCGCTTCTACATCTACGGCGAAGTGCAGCGCCCCGGTTCGTTCCGCCTGGAACGCGCCATGACGGTGAGCCAGGCGCTGGCGGTGGGCGGCGGCCTGACGCCGCGCGGCACCGAGCGCGGCATCAAGATCAAGCGCCGCAATGGCGACGGCCAGCTGCATGTGGTCGCCGTGAAGAACGATGACCTGGTGCAGGTGGACGACGTCATCGTCATCAAAGAGAGCTGGTTCTAAGGAGTTGCCATGAATTTCGCCCAGTTTCTCCTGATCCTCCAGGCGCGCAAGAAGATTGTGCTGCTGACCTTGCTGATCACGGTGGCCGCCACCCTGGTCGTCAGCCTGCTGCTGCCCAAGACGTACGAGGCCAGCAGTTCGCTGGTGATGAATTACAAGGGCGTCGACCCGCTGACCGGCATGGCCTTGCCGGGCCAGCTGATGCCCGGCTATATGGCGACCCAGGTCGACATCATCGGCAGCAAGAATGTGGCGCTGCGCGTGGTGGACCAGCTGAAGCTGGCCGACAGCCCCGCTGTGATCCAGCAGTTCAACGAATCGACCGGCGGCAAGGGCTCGGTGCGCGACTGGCTGGCCGAGCTGCTGCAGAAAAAGCTCGACGTCGTGCCGGCGCGCGAAAGCTCGGTGCTGAACGTGACCTTCAAGGCGTCCGACCCGCAATTCGCGGCCGCCGTGGCGAATGCCTTCGCCGAGGAATACATGAAGATCACGGTGCAGCTGAAGGTGGAGCCGATGAAGAAGGCCACCAGCTACTTCAATTCCCAGCTCAAGCTGCTGCGCGACAACCTGGAGGCGGCCCAGGCCAAGCTCTCCAAGTACCAGCAGGAGCACGGCATCGTCAGCGTCGACAACCGGCTGGACGTGGAGTCGATGCGCCTGAACGACCTGTCGGCCCAGCTGGTGCAGGCGCAGGCGCAGTCGATGGAAGCCAATTCGCGCCAGTCGGTGGCGCGCGGCATGGGCAGCAGCTCGCCCGACGTGACCGCCAGCCCGGTGGTGCAGAACCTGCGCGTCAACCTGGCGCAGCAGGAATCCAAGCTGGCTGAGATGGGGCAGCGCCTGGGCCGCAACCACCCGCAGTACCAGAGCGCGGCGGCCGAGGTGGCGCGCCTGCGCGCCGGGCTGAATGAGCAGACCGCCCTGGTCACGTCCTCGGTCAGCAACAATGCCAACGTCTTCGCCCAGCGCGAGGCGGCGCTGCGCGCGGCCCTGGGCGAGCAGAAGGCCAAGGTGCTGCAGCTGAACCGCCAGCGCGACGAGATGAACGTGCTGAACAAGGATGTGGAAAGCGCCCAGCGTGCCTTCGACCAGGCCGCGCAGCGCGTGTCGCAGACCCGCATCGAAGGCGGTTCCGACCAGTCCGACGTGTCGGTGCTGAATCCGGCCGTGCCGCCGATCGAGCCGTCCGGCCCGCGCGTGCTGCTGAACACGGTGCTCTCGCTGCTGCTGGGCAGCATGCTGGGCATCGGCATTGCCATGCTGTCCGAAATGTTCGATCGCCGCGTGCGGTCGGAGTCCGACCTGGCCGACGTGGCGCACATTCCCGTGCTGGCCACCATCGACTGGAATCCGCCGCGCCAGCGCCGCTTCGGCCTGCCGCGCCTGCAGCCGCAGCAGCTGCGCTTGAGCTGAGCCATGGAGGAAGCGATGAACAGTCCCCTGCATTTCAATCCCGCCTCGCCGCTGGGCGCCGGCGATGCCAGCATCGGCGCCCTGCTGCAGGAAGCAGGCAAGCTGACGCCGGAAAACACCGATACCGTGCTGCGCATGCAAGAGGAAACCGGCATCCGTTTCGGCGAAGCGGCGCAGGCGCTGGGCATGGTGAGCGCGGCCGACGTCCAGCAGGCGCTGGCGCGCCAGTTCGACTATCCCTTCGTGCCGGCCGGCGACAAGCAGTTTTCGCCGCACCTGGTGGCGGCCTACGACCCGTTCAGCCGCCAGGTCGAGATGCTGCGCGCCGTGCGCGCCCAGCTGATGCTGCGCTGGTTTGGGCGCGGCCACAAGGCGCTGGCGATTGTCGGCGTTGAGCCGGGCTGCGGCGCCAGCCTGTTTGCCGCCAACCTGGCCGTGGTGTTTTCCCAGCTGGGGCAGAACACGCTGCTGGTGGACGCCAATTTGCGCCATCCGGCGCAGCGCGCCATCTTCAACCTGCCGGGCAAGAGCGGCCTGTCGGACATGCTGGCCGGACGCGCCACCATGGCGGCCGTGGCGCGCATCGATGCCTTCGAGTCGCTGGCGGTGCTGGGCGCCGGCACCTTGCCGCCCAATCCGGCGGAACTGCTGGCGCGCAAGGCGTTCACCGGCCTCAATGCGCAGCTGGAGGCGCTGCACGACATCGTGCTGTACGACACGTCGGACGTGCTGACGGCGCACGATGCGCTGCCGGTGATGGCGCGCGCGCGCGGCGTGCTGCTGGTGGTGCACAAGAACGCCAGTTCGCTGTACGACGTGGCCGCCCTGGGCGAGCAGGTGCGCCATGCCGGCGCCGAAGTACTTGGTTCGGTCCTGCTGGAGTTCTGACATGGAACCCGGGGCAGCCATCCGCCAGCCCGGCGAGACGCCTTTGCGCGCGTCATTGCGCGACCACCTGCGCGCCGCGCTGCCGGACTGGCTGCCGGTGGCGCTTGGCATGGCGGTGCTGTACGTGCCGACTTTCCATGGCCTGTTCACCGGCCTGTGGACCACCGAGGAGCAGGCCCATGGGCCCATCATCCTGCTGCTGGCGCTGTGGCTGATCTACCGCCAGTGGCCGGCCATGCTGGCGCGTGCCGACGGCAAGCCTGCCGCCGCCGGCTGGCCGCTGCTGGGCGTGGGGCTGCTGGCCTATGTGCTGGGGCGCTCGCAGGGCATCATCGCGTTTGAGATCGCCTCCTTCGTCCTGCTGCTGGCGGCGGTGCTGCTGCTGAAATGCGGGCGCGGCGCCCTGCGCGCGCAATGGTTCGCGTTCTTCTTCATGGCCTTCATGGTGCCCTTGCCGGGGCCCCTGGTCGGCATGCTGACCATGCCGATGAAGATGGCCGTGTCCTGGGCCACCGAGCACCTGCTGTTCATGGCCGGCTACCCGATCGCGCGCAGCGGCGTGATCCTGCAGGTCGGGCAGTACCAGCTGCTGGTGGCCGATGCCTGCGCCGGCCTGCAGACGCTGCTCACGCTGGAGGCGCTCGGGCTGTTCTACCTGAACGTGGTGCGCCATTCCTCGGCCTTCCGCAACGTGGCGCTGGCCATCCTGATCATCCCGATTTCCTTCACCGCCAACGTGATCCGCGTGATCACGCTGTCGCTGGTGACTTACTACCTGGGCGATGCGGCGGGGCAGGGCTTCCTGCACGGCTTTGCCGGGATTGTCCTGTTCATCACGGCGCTGCTGCTGATCATCGGCGTGGACGCCTTCCTGCAATGGTTCGTCAAATGGCGCAACGCATGAAAAAATCGACGTTGGTCAGCCTGGCGCTGGCCGTGCTGATGCTCTCTTCGGCGGCGCTGACGAAGGCGCTCACGCCGACCGCGCGCATGGCCGATGCGCAGGGCCGCTTCCAGCTGGAGCAGATGGTGCCGCGCAGCTTTGGCGAGTGGGAAGTCGACACGCGGGTGATGCCGCTGCAGGTCGATCCCGCCACGCAGGCCAAGCTGGACAAGATCTACAACCAGACCCTGGGCCGCACCTATGTCAACCGCAGCGGCGAGCGCATCATGCTGTCGATCGCGTATGGCGGCGACCAGGGCGACAATATGGGCGTGCACAAGCCGGAGGTGTGCTACACGGCGCAGGGCTTCACCGTGCGCGATGGCGCGGCGGGCCGCCTCGACACCGGTTTCGGCACGCTGCCGGTCAAGCGCCTGTTTGCCGAGGCGGGCGCGCGCCAGGAACCGATCACCTACTGGATTACCGTGGGGCGCAAGGCCACCATGCCGGGCCTGCAGCAGCGCCTGCAGGAGCTGCGCTACGGCCTGAGCGGCACGGTGCCGGACGGCATGCTGGTGCGCGTCTCGAATATCAGCGCCGATGCGGCGACAGCCTACGCCCTGCAGCAGGAGTTCGTGCGCGCCATGCTGCAGGCCATGGATGCGCCGGCGCGCACACGCCTGGTCGGCGTGTTCGAGGGCTGAGGGAGGCGACCATGCGACTACCGTTCCTGCGCCGCGCCGCTGTTGCCGGCTCCTCTGCCGCCGCCCCTTCCGCCGCCGTGGCCGCGCCCGGGCGGCTGGCCCGGCCGCAGGGCCTGCCGCTGCTGTTGCTGCTGCCCTTCATGCTGCTGGCGGTGTTTGTCGGCATGGTGGGCGGGCTCGATTCGCCGCCGCTGGTGGCCATTGTCGGCGCGGCGGTGCTGTCGCTGCTGCTGCTGTTCGTGCTGCCATTGCACGGCATGTTCTGGTGCCTGTTCGTGCTGACGTTCGTGCTGCAGGGCTCGGCGGTGTATTTCCTGCGCCTGCGGCCGGCCGCCTGGCTGGCGTTCGGCCTGGCCATCCTGTTCTTCTGCCGCGCGCTGCTGGACCTGGTGGTGCAGCGCCAGCGCAGCCTGCGGGCGCAGCCGGGCGACGCTTCCAGCGTGGTCTACGCGGCCGGGCTGTTTGTGGTGGTCTTCGCGCTCAGCCTGGTGTTCAACCGGGTGCCGAAGTCGCAGATATTCTCGGCCTTCAAAGCGGTCCTGCCCATGTTCTCGGTGCTGTTCGCGCTGTACTGGTTCCGCTGGAAAGAGGGACACCTGGAGGCCAGCTGGCGCATGATGTTCTGGGTCACCGCCCTGCAGCTGCCGGTGGTGCTGTACCAGCACTTCTTCGTCGCCAGCAGCACCACCTTCGATTCCATTGTCGGCACCTTCGGCGGGCAGCAGGGCGGCGGTGGCAACAGCGCCATGCTGGTGCTGTTTACCGTGGTCGCGGTCGGCTATGCCGGGGCGCGCTGGCAGGCCGGCCAGATGGCCGGGCGCACCTTCGGCGCCATGGTGCTGCTGGCCCTGGCCATCATCCTGCTGGGCGAGGTGAAGGCGGCCTTTGTCTGGCTGCCGCTGGTGCTGGCCTGGGTGCTGCGCCGCAAGGTGCTGCGCAGCGCGGCGGCCTTCCTCGGCTTTGCGGTGCTGGTGGCGGCATTTGTCGGCATCACCTACACCGTGTACGAACAGTTGTACTGGGGGAAACATCTGCAGTCGGCGCACAGCATGGCGGAAAAGCTGGACCGCAGCGGCGGCTACTTCTTCGATCCCAACCAGATCAACTACCGCACCGGCGAAATCAGCCGCGCCGCCTCGCTGGCACTGTGGGCGCGCGACCCGCAGGCGGGCACGCCGAGCCGCCTGGTCGGATACGGGCCGGGCGCCAGCAAACCGTCCGGCCTGCTGGGCGCCGGGCAGGTTGCCAAGCGCTACCAGCCGCTGCACCTCGATGCCACGGCGCTCGCGGTGCTGCTGTGGGACGTGGGGCTATTGGGCGCTCTCGTTTATGCGTCCATGCTACTGTTTGCCTTGCTTGCGGCGTGGCGTTACGTGCGCCGAGGCGAGGGGACACCGGCGCAGCGCGCGCTGGCCGATACCTGCGTGGCGGCCATGCTGCTGTTCCTGATCATGCTGGTCTATAACCGCTCCCTGATGGACGAGCCGACTGCCCAATTATTGTTGATGATGTGCATGGGGACGGTGGTCCAGCTATGCCGCTTTGGCCGCGCCGCAAGTGGCTGATATGTGTCATCGATCTGCCACATTGTTACAAAATTTGTTCCGCATGGAAACGAATTTGTTAAATTCGTGATGTAGACTTTCTTCGTTGTACCCAATTGATTGACGCATAAGTTATTGATTGGCAAACGAAATTGTCTGGAGAGTATCACATGGAATTCGTTAAATCTGGCCTCCTGCGGGCCGCCGTCCTGGGCGCCCTCGCCACCTTCGCCACGGCCAGTCATGCCGACTGGGCCGTATCCACCAATATTGAAGCGATCCGTCCGGCGCCGGATTACATGCAGCTGCAGCCGCAGAATCCGCCCGGCTTTTCCTGGTCGCGCTACCCGATCGCCACAGCCTCGACCTGGTACCTGGTCATCGTGCAACCGCCGGCGGGGGCGGCGCCGATCAAGACTGTGGTGCCGCGCAACTGGCTGCTGCCGTCGCGCGCCTTCACCGGCGCCGGCATCTATACCTGGAAAGTGGCCCCGTTCACCCGCACCCAGGCGATGAACGATGCCGATGCGGCGGCGCGCGCCAAGGCCAAGGCCGCCGGCGCCACGCTGGCACAAATTGAAGAGGCAGCCAACGCCGCCGTGGTGCCGCTGGCCGAACCGGTGGCCAAGGACTGGTCCAGCGTGCGCAGCTTCACCCTGGACAGCACGGCGATCAAGTTCGAAGTGCCGGACAATGCCACCTTGCGCGACAATGTGATGCGCCACGGTCGGACGCGCATGCTGGCGCCGGGTTTCCTGCCTTACCTGAAGTGGACGACGGCGATGGTGACCGAGCGCGGCAACCAGGTGCGGCGCCTGGCCGAGATCGTCGACGGCAGGTTGGCCATGGCGCCGGTCAAGGACACGGACTGGCCATTGCTCAGCAGTGGCACCATGACGACCGCGCTCAGCAACCAGAACGCCGATATCCGCACCCGCATCAACCGCACCACGCATCAGCTGGAAGCGGCGTCGCTGCTGTACCGCCTGCGCGTGGGCGACCCCAAGGCGCCGACTTACCTGGCGGAAGCGATCAAGCGCGGCGATGAACTGGCGGCGCTCAACCCGGCCGGGCCGACCAGCTATGCCAACCAGGACCAGGCGACGCGCGCCATTGCGCTGTCGCTGTCGAAGGCAACCGACATGCTGTGGGCAGACCTGGACGCCACGCGGCGCAGCAGGTGGCAGTCGGTGATCGCCACCCGCGCCGGGGCGATCTACGCGGACCTGTCGAGCGGGATTGTGCGCACCGACCAGTACCCGTACGACTCGCACGCCGGCACGGCGCTCGGCTTCCTGGCCCTGATCGCCACCCTCAACCTGGGCGACGTACCGCAGGCGCAGACCTGGTTCGACTTCTCCGTGCGCAATTATGTGCACCAGGTGTACACCTGGAGCGGTCCGGAAGGCGGCTACGCCAACGGCACCGCCTATGCCCAGGCGGCGGCCGACTACTCGGTGCAGATCTGGGACCCGCTGAGCCAGGCGCTCAATGTCTCGGTCTACCGCAAGCCCTGGTCGGACGGCTTCCTGCGCTTCCTGGCGCACTTCGTCCCGCCTGGCACGCCGAGCCATGTGTTTGGCGACGGCCATGAGGACGTGCCCAATACCTATTTGCTGAAAGCCTTCGCGTCGCGCTTCAACTCGCCGGCTGCGAAGTGGTATTTCAACGCCATGGCGGGGATCGAGGACCCGCTGACCATGCTGCAGGCGCCGTCCCCGCTGCCGGCCAATGCCGTCAGCACGGCGGTGCCGCCGCCCAACGCGGCGATGTACCCGAGCGTGGGCTGGGCCGCCATGCACAGCTCGCTGGCCGACATGAAGCGCACCTCGCTGTACTTCAAGTCGAGCCCGTACGGCGCGTACAACCACAGCCACGGCGACCAGAACAGTCTCGTGCTGAACAGCGGCGGCAAGCGCCTGCTGATCGAGGCCGGCTATTACGACTGGTATGGCTCGCCGCTCTGGGGCAGCTGGTACCGCCCGACCAAGTCGCACAATGCCATCACGTATGACAACGGGGTGGGGCAGCGGGTGGACGGCAATACCATCAACCTGGCGCGCAACGGCAAGCTGACCGGTTTCTCGACCTCGGCCACGCTCGATTACGTGGAGGGCGATGCGACGGCGGCCTACGCGGGCGCGCTGACGCAGGCGCGGCGCAAGCTGTGGTACCTGCGCAGCCAGGATGTGGCGGTGGTGATGGATTCGCTGGCGTCGCCGGTGGCGCGTTCCTTTGAATGGAACTTCCACGCGGCCGTCGCGATCGCGCCGCAGCCGGACGGCAGCGCCCTGATCGTCAACGGCGACCGTTCGCTGTGCCTGCGCTCGATCACGCCGGGCACCACCCTGGTCAAGCGCGATGGGCCGGCGCCGCGCAGCGGCATCGAGGACCATGCCGCCTTCACGCGGCCGGCCGCGGCCAAGGCGGAGTTCCTGGTCCTGCTCGATGTCGGCTGCAAGAAGCCGAATGTGTCGCTGACCACGGGCACCACCAGCCGTACCCTGACCGTTGGGAGCCAGACCCTGACGCTGCCGTTGCCATAAACCTGCCGGGGACCCGCGCGATGCCATGACAGCACCTTACTCGGGACCCCAAACGCGGCGCAACATCGTCGCTTTCCTCGCAGGCAAAGTGCCTGCCGCCGTGCTGACTGCCTGCGTGCTGGGCCTGTCGGCACGGGTCTTGCCGGCCGGCGAGTTCGGCTATTACGTGACGGCGATGGCGGCGCTGGAACTGCTGCTGGGCCTGTCCGGCTTCGGCCTGGACTGGGTGCTGCTGCGCTTCCTGCCGGTGTACCGCCTGCATGGCACGCGGCGTGACGCCGGGCGCCTGCTGGCGGGCGTGCTGGGCGTGCGCCTGGCGCTGCTGGCGCTGGTGGGCGGCGCCATGCTGCTGGCCGCGCGCTGGCTGGCGCCTGCCGTGCCGCCGGGCGTGGCGCGCCTGCTCGACCTCCTGGTGCTGCTGCTGGTACTGGAGGGGGCGTTGCGCCTGTTGCGCGACAACACGCTGGAAGCCCTGGCTTTACAGGGCCGCATCCAGTTCATGAACATACTGCGCAGCGCACTGCTGCTGGCCGCCTTGTTCCTGCTGCCGGAAGGGACGGCACGCTGGCTGCTGGCGGCCGAAGCGCTGGCCAGCGCCGTGCTGCTGCCGCTGGCATGCGCCATGGTGCTGCAGGCCCTGCGCGCCTTGCCCGCCAGCGCCGGCGAAGGCTGGCAGCCGCCGGGCGTGCGGCAGCTGGGCGCGGTGGCCGTCAACAACTACGCCAGCGGCGTGGTGGAATACCTGTACTCCCCCTCGAGCCTGGTACTGCTGATGGCGCGCAGCCAGCCGGCGGACGCCATGGCGGGGCTGGGATTCGTGCTTCGTTTGACGGATATCATCCGTAACTACCTGCCGGGCATGGTAATTTTCTCGGTAGTGCGGGCGCGCATGATCGGCGCCTACGCCGGCAACCGCGACTACCCGGAACTGCAGCGCTGGGCGCATTTCGTCTTCAAGTTCAGCGCGCTGAGCCTGCTGCCCATGCTGGCGGTGGCCGTGGTGTACGGCGGCCTGGTGCTGCAGCTGGCCAGCGGCGGCCGCTTCGCCGAGTACCACTGGCTGTTTGCGGTGCTGTGCGGCTGGCTGGCCTTGCGCCTGCATCGCCTGATCCTGAACGTGGTGTGCAATGCGGTCGGCCTGGCCGGCCTGTGGGCGCAGGCGGCGCTCGCTTCGGCCTTGCTGCTGCCCTTGCTGTACTGGCTGGCCGGTGCGCGCCTTGGCCTGTGGCTGGTGCCGCTGGCCTTGCTCGGCAATGAGCTGGTGATCAACGGCATGGTGGTGGCCGGGCTGCAGCGGCGCGGGCTGCCGTGGCCACTGGGCGGGCACTGGTGGCGGCGCGCCCTGCTGGCGGCCGCGCTGGCGATGGGCGCGGCCTGGCTGGTGCCGGGCCAGGGCACGGCCGCGGCACTGCTGGGAAGCTTGCTGCTGTGCGCCGTTTTTACGCTAGCGCTGCTATTGTTGGGTGCGATCGATGGCATGGACCGCAAACTGATCAACCGCGTCATTGGACGCCCACTGCTGCGTGAGCCGACATGAACCATGTGCTGTTATCCCAGGCAGGAAGCTACCGCGACATCACCGAGTACCTGCAGGCGCGCGGTGCGCGCGTCACCGTGGTCGGGCCGGAGGGCGCCGGCATGCGCAGCAAGGCGGCCATCGTGCGCGCCATGTTCTCGCCGCGCCTGTGGCGCTGCTTCGGGCTGTGGACGCGCCAGGACCGGGTGCTGGTGATCGGCTGGCAAGCCTTGCCCTTGCTGGCCCTGTTGAAAGCGCGCCTGCTGCCGCGTCCGCAGCGCCTGCTGGTGATGGCCTGCTTCATCCACGGCCAGCGCGCGCGCCGCATTGCCGACCGCCTGCTGCGCCTGCTGCGCGTGCCGGGCCTGGGCTTCATCGCCTTCTCGCCCGGCGAAGCGCGCCACCTGGTGCAGGCAGTGGGCATGGCGCCGCAGGACGTGTTCTGCCACCTGTGGCGGCAGGAACTCGATGGGCGGGCCGCGCCGCAGGAAGGCGAGGGCGGCATCTTCGCCGGCGGTTTCTCCAACCGCGATTACGACCTGTTGCTGGAGGCGGCCGAGCCGCTGGACGAACCGCTGGTGATCGTGGCGTCGCAGCATAACCGCATCCGTCCACCGGCGCGCGCCAGCACGCGCATCCTGCGCGACTTGCCCGAGACGGAATTTGAAACGCTGCTGGCGCGCAGCACGGTGGTGGCCATGCCGCTGCGCGGCGCCGGCGAAGCCTGCGGCCAGAGCGTGCTGCTGCGTGTTCTGCGCCATGGCAAGCCGCTGGTGGCGACGCGGCATGAGGCGATCGAGGCTTACCTGGGCGCCGACTACCCCGGCTTCGTGCCGCATGACGATGTGCAGGCCATGCGCAGCGCGCTGGCCGGCGTGCTGGCGCAGCCGGCGTGGCGCGAAGAACTGGCGCAGCGCGTGCGGCAGGCGGCGCTGCTGCTGGCCGGGCGCGGCGAGCCGGGCGCGGAGATCGAACGTTTCCTGCACGGGTGAGCCATGGACCGCCCGCTCCAGATCCTGCAGCTGGTGCCGGAAACCCTGCCCACTTTCCGCGCCGACGTGGCGACCCTGTTCGGCAAGTATCTGCCGCGCCACGGCGTGCAGTGCCATGTGGTCGGCAAGGGCAGCACGGCGCCGGAAGCGGCGCAAGGCTTCGCCTCGGTGCGCCGCGCCGGCGTCGGCGCGCGCTGGCGCAGCGAGCTGTCATTTGCCTGGCTGTGCCTGCGTGCCTTGCTCGGCGCGCGGCGCGGCGCCTGCGATGCGGTGCAGGTGCGCGACATGGTGTCGATCGGCCTGCTGGCGCTGCTGATCGCGCGCCTGAAGGGCATCCCGCTGCTGTACTGGGTCTCTTACCTGATGAGCGAGGGCCGCGTGGAACGGGCGCGCGCCGACCTGGCGCGCCGGCCCACGCTGCGCGCGCGCCTGGTGCTGCTGAAGGGAACGGTGGAGGGCTGGCTGCTGTACCGCGTGCTGCTGCCGCGCGCCGACCATGTGTTCGTGCAGAGCGAGGCGATGGCGGCGCTGATGCGCGCGCGCGGGCTGGCGCCGGAGCAGGTCAGCGCGGTGCCGATGGGGGTCGATATGGAGGTGCTGGGGCAGGGCGTCGCCGCGCGCGCCTGGCCGGGCTGGGAAGGGCGGCCGGTGATCGCCTACCTCGGCACGCTGGACCGCGCGCGCGGGCTGGAGCGCCTGTTCGAGGCGCTGGCCATGGTGCGGCGCGCGCAGCCCGACGCCTGCCTGCTGCTGATCGGCGGCGCGCCGCAGGCGCAGGACGAAGCGGCGCTGCTGGCGGCGGCGCGCGAGCGCGGGCTGGCGCAGGCGGTGCACGTGACGGGCTGGCTGCCCGCGGCGCAGGCCTGGGAGTATTTGCTGGGCGCGCAGGCGGCCGTCTCGTATGTGCCGCGCGGCGCGCTGTACGACGTGAGCTCGCCCACCAAGCTGCTGGAGTACCTGGCGCTCGGCATGCCGTGCGTCGGCAACGACATACCGGACCAGGCGGCGGTGCTGTCCGCCAGCGACGCCGGCTGGCTGGCGGCCAGCACGCCGCAGGCGATGGCCGAGGCCTTGCTGGCCATCCTGCGCGACCTGCAGGCGGCGCGCGCGCGCGCGGCGGCCGGTCCGCGCTTCATCGAAACGCAACGCAGCTACCGCGTGCTGGGCGCGGCGGTGGCGCAACGCTACCGGGCGGTGCTGGGCAACCACTAAGGAGGCGGATATGCTGGCCGAACTACGCAAGGAGTTCCTGTACGGCGGCCGGGCGCTGGTGCGCGACAATGCGCTGAGCCAGCGCCTGGTGCGCAAGCTGCGGCGGCACGAAACGATGGAGGCGGAGGCGCTGCAGGCGCTGGGCGACCGGCTGCTGCACCGCAGCCTGCAGGCGGCCATCGACAAACTGCCGTATTACGCCAATATCACGCGCGACTTCACGCCGCGCGAGGCGCGGCAAGCGCTGCGCGAACTGTTCCCGGTGGTCGACAAGGCCACCCTGCTGGACCACCCGCAGGCGCTGTATCCGAACGGCGGCGCCAAGCGGCCGTGGCAGGCGCTGGGCAAGACCAGCGGCACCACCGGCACGCCGCTGGTGGTCATCCGCAGCCTGGCGTCGGTGCAGATGGAGCAGGCCTTCATCAAGCGCCACTGGACCTGGGGCGGCTTCGTCGATGGTATGCCGCGCGCCGCGCTGCGCGGCGACATGGTGGCGGATCTGGAGCGCACCGAGCCGCCGTTCTGGTTCGAGAACCGCTATAACCGGCAACTGCTGCTGTCGTCGCGCCACCTGACCGACGGCTGCGTCGGCGCCATCATCGACAAACTGCGCGATTTCGCGCCGGCCATGCTGCAGGCTTATCCCTCCACTGCATACACGCTGGCGCAGCACCTGCGGCGGCGCGGGCAGGTGCTCGATATCCCGGTGATCTTCACCGCCTCGGAACCGCTGTACCCGCACCAGCAGGAACTGATCTGCGCGTACCTGGGCGGCAAGATCATGGACATGTACGGCATGGCGGAGCGGGTGGCCTTTGCCACGCAGTGCGAGTACGGCTCGCTGCATGTCAATCCCGACTACTCGCATGTGGAAATCCTGGACCAGCATGGCGAGCCGACCGACGGCGTGGGCCAGGTGGTCGGCACCACGCTGCACAACCTGGCCATGCCGCTGGTGCGCTACCGCCTGAGCGACCGCACGCGCTGGAAGCCGGGGCGCTGCGCCTGCGGCCGGCCGTTCCCGATGATCGAGCCGGTGACGGGCAAGCTGGAGGACCGCATCACCGGCGGCGACGGTTCGGAGGTCAGCGCATCGGTGCTGACGTTCGCCTTCAAGGGCGTGGAACATGTGCGCAAGTCGCAGGTGGCGCAGGTCGGGCCCGGGCATTGGGAACTGCGGCTGGTGCCGGACCATGGCTTCTCGCAGGCCGACGAGGAAAAGCTGCTGCACAACATCCACCACCTGGTCGACCCCACGGTGCGCGTCAGCATCGTGCGGCGCGACGCGCTGCCCGACACGGCGGCCGGCAAGTTCCGCTGGGTGGTCAACGAATGGCAGGATGGGCGCCGCTCATGAAGCAGATCGTCATGCTGGGAACGGGACTGGACACCATGGGCGGCATCGCCTCCGTGGTGCGCGTGTACGAGGAGGCCGGCCTGCTTCGGCGCTTCGGCGTGCGCTACCTGGCGACGCATTGCGATGGCGGCGCGGCGCGCAAGCTGAGCGCCATGCTGGCGGCGCTGGCGGCCTTCGCCTGGCTGCTGCTGCGCGGGCGGGTCGGGCTGGTGCATGTGCATATGGCCTCGCGCGCCAGCTGCTGGCGCAAGTCGCTGTTCCTGCTGCTGGCCTTTGCCGCGCGGGTGCCGGCCATCCTGCACCTGCACGGCGGCGGCTTCGCGCAGTTCTACGGCGCCGAGTGCGGGCCGCTGCGCCAGCGCTTCGTGCGCCATGTATTCCGCCGCTGCGCGCGGGTGGTGGTGCTGTCGGCGGGCTGGAAGCAGTGGGTGGAGGGGATGTGCGGGCATCCGCATGTGGTGTGCGTGCATAACCCGGTGCTGCTGCCGCCGGCCAGCGCCTGGGAAGGGCGCGCGCGCGGCGCGGTGCTGTCGCTGGCGCGCCTCGGGCCACAGAAGGGCAGTTTCGACCTGCTGCAGGCGGCGGCCGAGGTGGCGCCGCAAGTGGCGGCATTGGAGCTGCGGCTGGGCGGCGACGGCGAGCAGGAGGCGGTGCGCGCGCGGGCCGGGCAGCTGGGCATTGCGGCGCACCTGAACCTGCTGGGCTGGGTGGCCGGGGAGGGTAAGCAGCGCGAGCTGGCGCTGGCGCGCCTGTTCGCCTTGCCGTCCTACCACGAAGGCATGCCGATGAGCGTGCTGGAGGCGATGGCGGCCGGCGTGCCGGTGCTGGCGACCACGGTGGGCGGCATCCCGGAGGCGGTGGCCGACGGGGTCGAGGGTTTCCTGGTGGCGCCGGGCGATGTGGCGGCGCTGGCGGCGCGGCTGCGCCAGCTGCTGCAGGACGAGGCGCTGGCGCGGCAAATGGGCGCGGCCGGCCGGCACAAGGTCGAAACGACGTTCAGCACGCAGGCGGTGTTGCCGCAGCTGGAGCGGGTGTACCGCGAACTGGGATTTGCGCCGCTATGACGGCGCTGGCCTGGAAGTGGAATCGCCTGCGCCTGATGGGGGCGGCGGAGGTGGCGTGGCGCGTGGGCCAGCTGGCGCGGCGCAAGGCCGGGGCGCTTGGCCTCGGCCTGGTGCGACAACCGCCGCCGCCGCTGCTGGAACGCTTCGGTGCGCCATTCCTGGGCGGCGCCGCGCAGTGGGCGCCGTCCGGTGCCGCGCGCGCCGGCGTGGCGGCCTTGCGCGCGGCGGCGGACGAATTGCTGGCGGGGCGCTGGGATGTGTTTGCGCTGCGCGGCGTGCAGCTGGGTTTTCCGCCGCAATGGAACCGCGACCCGAAGTCCGGCACGCAGGCGCCGATGCGGCCCGGGCCATCGATCGACTACCGCAATGCCGCGCTGGTGGGCGATATCAAGTACCTGTGGGAACCGAGCCGCCACCTGGAGCTGGTGACCCTGGCGCAGGCCTGGCATGCCACGCGCGAGCGGCGCTATGCCGACGGCGCGCGCACCCTGCTGCTTTCCTGGCTGGAGCAGTGCCCCTATCCGCACGGCGTGCACTGGACCAGTGCGCTGGAGCTTGGGGTGCGCCTGCTGAACTGGGCCGCCGCCTGGCAACTGCTGGGCGATGCGATCGACGGGACGTGGCGCGAGCGCTGGCTGCGCGCCGTCTACCAGCACTGCCACTTCATCCGCCACCACCTGTCGCGCCATTCGTCGGCCAACAACCATTTGCTGGGCGAGTATATGGGCCTGTTCATCGCCAGCCTGCAGTGGCCATGCTGGCCGGAGAGCCGCAACTGGCAGGCCCTGGCGCAGCGCGGGCTGGAGGCGGAGGGGCTGGCGCAGAACCATGAGGACGGCGTCAACAAGGAACAAGCCATCTACTACCACCACGAGGTGATGGACATGATGCTGCTGTGCCACCTGGCGGCGCGCGCCAATGGCCTGCAGTTCTCCGACGCCTGGCTGCAGCGCCTGGAACGCATGGCGGAATTTGTGGCGGCGCTGATGGACGCCGCCGGCAATGTGCCGATGTTCGGCGACGCCGATGATGCGCGCATGCTGCGCCTGGATGGCGCGGATGCCGAGGGCGGCACGCCATACCGCTCGCTGCTGGCCAGTTGTGCCTTGTTGTTTGGGCGCGCCGATCTCAAGGCCAAAGCCGGCGCGCTGGATGAGCGCAACCGCTGGCTGTTCGCCGGCGCCGAGGTGCGCTGGCAGGCGATTGCCGCCGCGCCGGCCGCGCCGCGCCGCGCCTTTCCGCAAGGCGGCTACTACCTGCTGGGGCGCGACTTCGATACGCCGCAGGAAGTGCGCATCGTGGTCGATTGCGCGCCGCTAGGCTACCTGTCGATTGCCGCGCACGGCCATGCCGACGCGCTGTCGTTCACGCTGTCGGCCGGCGGCGAGGAACTGCTGGTCGATCCTGGTACCTATGCCTACCACACGCAGCGCGCCTGGCGCGATTATTTCCGCAGCACGGCGGCGCATAACACGGTGCAAGTTGACGGGAAGGACCAGTCTGAGATTGGTGGCAATTTCATGTGGCTGCACAAGGCGCACAGCAGCGTGCTGGCACACGAAGCAACACAACTGTTTGAGGGAAAACAAGACGGCTATATGCGGTTGCGCGATCCTGTCATGCATCGCCGCGTGATCCGTTTCGATTCCAAACGGAACGCGGTGAAAGTGGAAGATATCCTAGAATGCCTTGGCGAGCACGAGGTAGCCCTGCACTGGCATTTCGCGGAAGGCTGCCGCGCCGAAACCGATGGTCCAACGCTGCACGTTGCCGCGCGCCGGCAGCGCCTGCGCATGCACTGCGGCTTCGGCCCCGGCCCGCAACTCTTCCGCGCCAGTACGGCGCCAATCGCAGGCTGGATCTCGCGCCAGTTTGACAGCAAGACCGGCTGCGTCACCGCACGCTGGCACGGCACGATCCGCGGCACGACCACGATCGTCACCGAAATCGCCATATGGGAAGGAGCGTCATTGTGAAGATCAGCATCTTTGGCATGGGCTATGTGGGCGCGGTATCGGCAGGCTGCCTGGCCGCGGACGGGCATACGGTGATCGGCGTTGATCCCAACCGCACCAAGGTCGGTTTGATCAACGAGGGCCGCACGCCCATCATCGAGAAGGACATCGGCGAGATGATCGCCGACGCGGTGCGGGCCGGAAAGCTGCGCGCCACCGACAATGTGCGCGACGCGGTCCTGAACAGCGAGATGTCGCTGGTGTGCGTGGGCACGCCATCCCAGCTCAATGGCAACCTGGACCTGAGCGCAGTGCGCAAGGTGTGCGAGCAGATCGGCGCCGCCCTGCGCGAGAAGCAGGGCTTCCACGTCGTGGTGGCGCGCAGCACCATGCTGCCCGGCTCCATGCGCGCGCTGGTGATCCCGACCCTGGAGCAGGCGTCGGGCAAGCGCGCCGGCGTCGACTTCGGCGTGTGCAGCAACCCGGAGTTCCTGCGCGAAGGGACGGCGGTGCATGATTACCGCCATCCGCCCAAGACCGTGATCGGCGAAACCGACCAGCGCTCGGGCGACCTGCTGCTGCAGCTGTACGCGCAGATGGAGGCGCCGGTGGTGCGCACCGACGTCGAAACGGCGGAGATGGTGAAGTACACCGACAACACCTGGCATGCGCTGAAAGTCGATTTCGCCAACGAGATCGGGAATATCTGCAAGGCGGTCGGCATCGACGGCCACGAGGTGATGGAGATCTTCTGCAAGGACACCAAGCTCAATCTCTCGCCTTACTATATGAAGCCGGGCTTCGCCTTCGGCGGCTCGTGCCTGCCGAAAGACGTGCGCGCGCTGATCTACAAGGCGCGCCAGCTGGACCTGGAGCTGCCGCTGCTGAACGCCATCCTGCCTTCCAACCACAAGCAGGTGGAGAAGGGCCTGAAGATGGTGATGGAAAAGCCGGGCAAGAAAGTCGGCATCCTCGGCTTCTCGTTCAAGGCCGGCACCGACGATCTGCGCGAGTCGCCGCTGGTGGACGTGATCGAGCACCTGATCGGCAAGGGCTACGAGCTGCGCCTGTACGACAAGAACGTGAAGCTGGCGGCGCTGACCGGCGCCAACCAGGACTACATCATGAACATCATCCCGCACATTTCGCGCCTGATGGTGGATTCGATGGAGGCGGTGCTGGCGTTTGCCGACACGGTGGTGATCGGCAATGGCGCACCGGAGTTCCGCGCCGTGCCCGGCCTGCTGCGCCCAGGGCAGCACCTGGTGGACCTGGTGCGTGTCGCCGACAAGCAGAGCGAGGGGGCGTACGATGGCATCTGCTGGTAAGCGGCGGGTCCTGATCATCGTCGAGAACCTGCCCTCGCCGTTCGACCGGCGCGTGTGGCAGGAGGCGACGACCTTGCAGTCCAACGGCTACCAGGTGGCGATCATCTGCCCGACCGGCAAGGGCTGCGAGGCGCGCTACGAGGAACTGGAGGGCATCCATATCTACCGCTACAAGCTGCCGATGGAGGCGGAGGGCGCGCTGGGCTATGCGCTGGAGTACTCGGCGGCGCTGTTCCACAGTTCGCGCCTGGCGTGGAAGGTGCTGTTCCGCCACGGCTTCGACGTGGTGCACGCCTGTAATCCGCCCGACCTGCTGTTCCTGGTGGGCGGCTTCTTCAAGTACGCGTTGGGCAAGCGCTTCCTGTTCGACCACCACGACATCAATCCCGAGCTATACGAGGCCAAGTTCGGCCGGCGCGACTTCTTCTACAAGCTGATGGTGTGGCTGGAGCGCCTGACTTTCCGCACCGCTGATGTGTCGATCGCCACCAATGAATCGTACAAGCGCATCGCGGTCGGGCGCGGCGGCATGGACCCGGACCGCGTGTACGTGGTGCGCAGCGGCCCCAAGCTGGACCGGCTGCGCGTGCTGCCGCCGGTGCCGGCGCTGAAGCAGGGCCGGCGCTACCTGGTGGGCTACGTCGGCGTGATGGGCGCGCAGGAGGGCATTGACCTGCTGCTGCAAAGCGTGCGCCACATCGTCCACGTGCTGGGGCGCAGCGACGTGCATTTCGGCCTGGTCGGCGGCGGCACATCGCTGGCGCAGATGCAGGACCTGGCGCGCGGGCTGGGCGTGGCGGACTACGTGACCTTTACCGGGCGCGTGCCCGACCAGCAGCTGCTGGAGATGCTGAATACGGCCGATGTCTGCGTCAATCCGGACGTGGCCAACGAAATGAACGATAAATCGACCATGAACAAGATCATGGAGTATATGGCGCTGGGCAAACCTATAGTACAGTTCGACCTGACCGAGGGCCGGGTGTCGGCGCAGGAGGCGTCGCTGTACGCGGCAAAGAACGATCCCGTCGACATGGCCCTTAAAATCGTCGAATTGCTGGACGATCCGGAGCGGCGCGCGCGCATGGGCGCCTATGGCCGCAACCGGGTCGTCAATGAACTTGAGTGGGAATACGAGGCACCCAAGCTGCTGGCGGCTTACGAGTGCCTGTTTTCCGCTCCCGCGCTGATCGCAAAGGAAGCTGAATGAAAATTCTGGTAACAGGGGGCTTGGGCTATATCGGCTCGCATACCGTGGTCGAACTGATGGCGGCCGGGCATGAAGTCGTGGTGGTGGATAACCTGAGCAATGCCGATATCTCGGTGCGGCGCCGGGTGCAGCAGATCACGGGACGCGATTTCACGTTCCAGCAGGCCGATATCCGCAACCGCGCCGCCATGCAGGCGCTGTTTGAAACCCACAAAGTGGAGGCGGTGATCCACTTTGCCGGCCTGAAGGCGGTGGGCGAATCGGTGGAGCAGCCGCTGCGCTACTACGACAATAATGTGGGCGGCAGCGTGGTGCTGTTCGAATGCATGGCGGAAGCGGGCGTCAAGACCCTGGTGTTCAGTTCTTCCGCCACCGTGTATGGCGACCCGGCCAGGGTGCCGATCACCGAGGATTTTCCGCTGTCGGCCACCAACCCATACGGCCACAGCAAGCTGATGATCGAAGACATTCTGCGCGATACGGCCAAGGCCGACCCGGCCTGGCGCATTGCGCTGCTGCGCTATTTCAATCCGGTCGGCGCGCACGAAAGCGGCTTGATCGGCGAGGAGCCGAACGGCATCCCGAACAACCTGCTGCCGTATGTGGCGCAGGTGGCGGTGGGGCGGCGCGAGTTCCTGAATGTGTTCGGCGGCGACTACCCGACGCCGGACGGCACCGGTGTGCGCGACTATATCCATGTGGTGGACCTGGCCCAGGGCCATGTGAAGACGCTGGACAAGCTGGCGACGGCAAGCGGCCTGTTTACCTACAATCTGGGTACGGGGCGCGGCAACAGCGTGCTGGAAATGGTGCGCGCCTTCGAGGCCGCCAGCGGCAAGCCGGTGCCTTACAAGATTGTGGCAAGGCGGGCTGGCGACATCGCCGCCTGCTATGCCGACCCCAGCCTGGCCGAGCGCGAGCTGGGCTGGAAGGCGCGCTATGATGTCGCCAGGATGTGCGCGGATGCGTGGCGCTGGCAAAGCTCAGGCCACGGCGCAGCTTAAGAAAGGAAGACCCAATGAAAGCAATGATTTTGGCGGCCGGTAAAGGCACGCGGGTGCGTCCTTTAACCTACGAATTGCCCAAGCCGATGATTCCCATCCTCGGCAAGCCGGTGATGGCTTACCTGGTCGAGCATTTGCAGCGCCACGGCGTGAGCGAGATCATGGTCAACGTCAGCTACCTGCACGAAAAGATCGAGGAGTACTTCGGCGAAGGCCACCAGTACGGCGTGCAGATCGGCTATTCGTTCGAAGGCTACACCAACAACCAGGGCGAGGTGGTGCCGGAGCCGCTCGGTTCGGCCGGCGGCATCAAGAAGATCCAGGAGTTTGGCGGCTTCTTCGATGAAACGGTGGTGGTCCTGTGCGGCGATGCGCTGATCGACCTGGACCTGAAATCGGCCCTGTACGAACATCGCCGCAAGGGCGCCATGGCGACCGTCATCACGCGCGAGGTGCCGTGGGAGAAGACCAGCAGCTACGGCGTGGTGGTCAGCGATGCCGATGGCCGGGTGCGCGAGTTCCAGGAAAAGCCGGCCCGCGCCGACGCCAAGTCGAACTGCGCCAGCACAGGCATCTACCTGTTCGAGCCGGAGGTGATCGACCTGATTCCTTCCGGCGAAGTGTTCGATATCGGTTCCCAGCTGTTCCCGCTGCTGGCCCAGCGCGGCTTGCCGTTCTATTGCCAGACGCGCAAGTTCAACTGGATCGACATCGGCAGCGTCAAGGATTACTGGGAGGTGCTGCAGGGGGTGCTGACCGGCGGCATCGGCAATATGACCGTGCCCGGGGTGCAGGTGGAGGAGGGCGTGTGGGTCGGCCTGAATACCCGGATCGACTGGAACGGCACGCGCATCGTGGGACCGGTCTATATCGGTTCCGGCTGCCAGATCGAGGCCGGCGCAACCATTATCGGCCCGACCTGGATCGGGCACGGCAGCCACGTGTGCAGCGGGGCGCGGGTAGTACGCAGCGTTTTGTTCGAATATACTCGAGTGTTACCAGACGTTACGCTCGACGAATTGATCGTCTTTAAGGATTATAGTGTCGACCGCGCAGGCGAAATGCGGCATGTGTCGCAGGCCGAGTGCGGTGGCTGGTCGAATGCGCGCGATCGCCGGGGCGTGCGGCGCCCGGCAGAAGATGTTGTAAAATAGATAATCTCGAATACCTCAGAATACATATAAAAAAGATATGAAAATTTATCCCGTCATCCTGTCCGGCGGTGCCGGCACCCGCCTGTGGCCCCTGTCGCGCGCGGCCTTGCCGAAACAATTGCTGCCCCTGGTCACGGACAAGACGATGCTGCAGGACACGGCGCTGCGCCTGGCCGGGCGCGACGGCATGATGGCGCCGCTGGTGGTGTGCGGCAACGAACACCGCTTCCTGGTGGCCGAGCAGATGCGCGAAATCGGCATCAACCCGCTCGGCATCGTGCTGGAGCCGGTGGGCCGCAATACCGCGCCGGCGGTGGCTGCCGCCGCCCATTTCCTGAAAGCGATCGACCCGCAGGCCGTGATGCTGGTGCTGCCGGCCGACCATGTGATCCAGGATGTGGACGCGTTTTACGCGGCCATCCAGCGCGCGGCGACGCAGGTTGAAAGCGGCGCCCTGGCGACCTTCGGCATCGTGCCGACGGCGCCGGAAACCGGCTATGGCTATATCCAGAGCGGCGAGAAGCTGGCCGTCGACGGCTGCTTCAAGGTGGCGCGTTTCGTCGAGAAGCCGAACCGCGAGACGGCACAGGGCTTTGTCGATGCCGGCAATTTCTTCTGGAACAGCGGCATGTTCCTGTTCCGCGCCGAGTCCTACCTGCAGGAGCTGGCGCAGTTCCAGCCGGAGATGGCCAAGGCCAGCGAGGAAGCGGTCAGCAAAGGCTACCGCGACCTGGACTTCTGCCGCCTGGACGAAGCAGCGTTTACCGCCTGCCCATCCGATTCCATCGACTATGCGGTGATGGAGCACACCAGGCATGCGGTGGTGGTGCCGGCATCCATCGGCTGGAACGACGTCGGTTCCTGGTCGGCGCTGGCGGAAGTGCAGCAGGCCGACGCCAACGGCAACGTGACGCGCGGCGACGTGTATACCGATAACGCCAGCAACTGCCTGGTGCGCGCCGAGGGCCGCATCGTGGCGGCGGTCGGCGTGCAGGACCTGGTGATCGTGGAAACGGCCGATGCGGTGCTGGTGGCGCACAAGGACCAGGTGCAGCGCGTGAAGCAGGTGGTGGACCACCTGAAGGCCAACGGCCGCACCGAGCACGTGCACCACACCAAGGTGTACCGTCCGTGGGGCTGCTACGAGGGCATCGATATGGGCGACCGCTTCCAGGTCAAGCGCATCACGGTCAACCCGGGCGGCAAGCTGTCGCTGCAGATGCACCACCACCGCGCCGAGCATTGGGTGGTGGTGAGCGGCACCGCGCGCGTGACCTGCGGCGACAAGGTGACCCTGCTGACCGAGAACGAATCGACCTACATCCCGATCGGCATGAGCCATCGCCTGGAAAATCCGGGCAAGCTGCCGCTGCACCTGATCGAAGTGCAGTCGGGCAGCTACCTCGGCGAGGACGATATCGTCCGCTTCGAGGATGTCTACCAGCGCGCCTAAGCGCTGCCTGCTTGGCGCGCTCATGCTGCTTGCAGCCGGGGCGCGCGCCCAGTCTCCTCCTCCCTCTGCTCCCATCGGCCCCGGCCAGCTCGCGCTGGTGGTCAACGACGCCGACCCCGCCAGCGTGGCGCTGGGCGCCTACTACGCGCAGCTGCGCAACATCGCGCCGGCGCATATCGCCCATGTCCGTATCGATGGCCGCCCGCAGCGGCTCGACGCCGCGGCCTTTGCGCGCCTGAAGGGCGACATCGAGCGCCAGCTGGGCGGCCCGGCCGGGGCGGACGTGCGCGCCGTGCTGTTCGCCTGGACCGCGCCCTACGCGGTCGAGTGCAACAGCCTGACCGCCGCATATACCCTGGGCTTCGACGCCGGCCAGTGCCAGCGCAGCTGCGCGCCGGGGCGCAGGAACCCGTACTTCAACGCCAGCGTGCTGCCGCCCGGCATGCGGCTGTCGATGCTGCTGCCGGCCGAACCGGCCGATGTGGCGCGCGCGGTGGCCGAACGCGGCAAGGCGGCCGGTTTCCGCGTGCCGCGCGCCGGCGCCTACTTCCTGCACACCAGCGAAAGCACGCGCAACAGCCGGGCGCGTTTTTTCCCGCCCAGCGGCGCGCTGCCGGCGTACAAGCTCACCATCCACACCTTGCGCCAGGATGTGCTGGAAGGGGCGCAGGACGTCATGCTGTACCAGACCGGCATGGCGCGCGTGGCCCGGCTGGAAAGCCTGCATTTCCTGCCCGGCGCGCTGGCCGACCATTTGACCTCGTACGGCGGCGATCTGCTGGGCAATGCGCAGATGAGCAGCCTGCGCTGGCTGGAGGCGGGCGCCACCGCCAGTTACGGCACGGTCAGCGAACCGTGCAACCACTGGCAGAAGTTCCCCCATCCGCAAATCCTGTTGCAGCATTACCTCAACGGCGCCAGCGCGATCGAAGCGTATTGGCGCAGCGTGGCGTGGCCGGCGCAGGGCTTGTTCATAGGAGATCCGCTGGCGCGGCCATATGCGCGCTGAATTGCATTAGTCCGTTCGGACTAATGGCCTGTCACCAAGTAGTCATATCAACCCGTTAATATGCAAACAACAACAAAAAGTTCCTTTTTGTAAATATTTTCTGGGGTATTCCATATGAAAAAGCAATTCGGGCTGCGCCTGGTCGCGGCAGCGGCCATGCTGGCATGCCTGCCGGCCACCGCCGGCAACGTCGTCATCAGCCAAATCTACGCCGGCGGCGGCAACAGCCAGGCGACTTATGCCAACGACTATGTCGAGCTGTTCAACCGCAGCGCCCAGGATGTGAACCTGGGCGGCTGGAGCGTCCAGTACGCCAGCGCGGCCGGCACCGGCTGGACCGTGCACACGCTGCCGGCGGTGACGCTGAAAGCGGGCCAGTACATCCTGCTGAAAGAGCAGGGCGGTAACAACGGCGGCTTGCCGGTGGAGGGCAACGACCCGGCGCGCAACCCGCTGAACATGGCGATCGCGGCCGGCAAGCTGGCCCTGGTGCGCGCCACGGCTGCCCTGAGCGGCAGCACGCCGGCCATGACCGATGTGGAAGACTTCCTGGGCTGGGGCAGCACCGCCAGCGCGTTCGAGAGTGCGCGCGCGGTGGCCATGGCCAACAACCAGTCGGCCCTGCTGCGCGCGAACGCCGGCTGCACCGACAGCGACAACAATGGCGCCGACTTCGCCTCGGCCGCGCCGCTGCCGCGCAACCTGGCCTCGCCGCTGAATTCCTGCGGCGGCGTGCCGGTGCAGCCGATCGTGCCGGTCTGCCCGGCCAGCGCCACCCTGACCTATGGCAGCGGCGGCAGCATCGCGCTGTCCGCTTCCGATGCTGACGGCATCGTCAACGGCGCCAGCGTGACGTCGGCGGCGGTGCCGGGCCTGAGCCTGGGCCAGCTGACCCCGGCCGCCGGTGTTGGCGGCAGCGCCAGCGTGGCGCTCGTGGCCGCGCCGAATGTGGCGGCGGGCACTTATCCGGTGACCGTGAAGTTCAGCAACGACCAGGGCCAGGATGCCAGCTGCACCGTAAACCTGACCGTGGAACTGGCGGCCGGCACCGTGGTGCCGGTGTACCAGGTGCAGGGTGCGGGCGCGACCAGCCCGCTCACCGGCGCCAAGATCACCACCGAAGGCGTGGTGACGGCCAAGGTGGGCAGCGGCTTCTTCATCCAGGACCTGAATGGCGACGGCGACCCGACCACCTCGGACGGCATGTTCGTGTACATGGGCGCCTCGCCGGTAACGGTGTCGGTCGGCGACCTGGTGCGCGTGGCCGGCACCGTGGTCGAATACAAGCCGGGTGGTGCGACCCGTTCCTATACCGAATTGAGCAATGTGACCTCGGTGGTGGGGCAGGGCAGCGGCTACAGCATCACGCCGACCCCGGTCAGCCTGCTGGGTACCCGCCTGGCCGATGTGGAAGGCATGCTGGTGCGCTTCAGCGGCGAACTGACCGTCAACGCCAATGAATCGCTGGCCAGCCGTGGCGAGCTGACCCTGGCCGTCGGCCGCCGCGAAATCCCGACCAACCGCTACGCGCCGCGCAGCGCCGAGGCGATTGCCCTGGCGGCGGAAAACGCGGCCAATATGATCACCCTGGATGACGGCATCTTCGTCACCCCGGCCACCGTGCCCTATGTGTTCGACGGCGGCACCGTGCGTACCGGCGATACCGTGAGCGGCCTGACCGGCGTGGTGGACTTTGGCGCGCTGGGCAGCGGCGGCGCCGGCTTCAAGCTGCAGCCGACCGAGACGCCAGTCTTCCACCGCAGCAATCCGCGCACCGAAGCGCCGGAAATCGCGGTGGGCAATGTGCGCGTGGCCAGCGCCAATGTGCTGAACTATTTCACCACCTTCGTCGATG
This sequence comes from Pseudoduganella sp., assembly GCF_041914865.1. NCBI lineage: Bacteria > Pseudomonadati > Pseudomonadota > Betaproteobacteria > Burkholderiales > Oxalobacteraceae > Pseudoduganella > Pseudoduganella sp. The sequence continues at coordinate 62,086 of NZ_JAYSCO010000018.1, forward strand.
GCAAGGATGTGACCGGCGCGTCCGGCCAGGGCTGCATGCTGGGCGGTAAGGTCGCGGCCGGCAACTGCCGCGGCGCCAACAATATGCAGGAATTCCAGCGCCAGCACGAGAAGATTGTCGCCCAGCTGAAAGCGATCGATGCCGACGTGGTGGGCCTGATGGAAATCCAGAACAACGGCGACTATGCCGCCGGCTACCTGGTGAACGCACTGAACGCGGCCTACGGCAAGACCGAATACGCGGTGGTGCCGAAGCCGGCCGCCACCGGCACCGATGCGATCCGCGTCGCCATGATCTACAAACCGGGCAAGCTGTCCCTGGTCGGCAATGCGCTGGCCGATGCCGATGCGGTCAACGACCGTCCGCCGATGGCGCAAGCGTTCAAGGCCGGCAACGGCGCGAAGTTCAGCGTGGTGGTCAACCACCTGAAATCGAAGCGCTGCTCCGGCGCCAGCGGCGCCAACGCCGACAAGGGCGACGGCCAGAGCTGCTATAACGGCGACCGCATGCTGCAGGCGCAGCAGCTGGTCAATGTATTCGTGCCGCAGGTGAAGGCGGCGGCCGGCGACGAGGACGTGCTGCTGATCGGCGACATGAACTCCTACGGCATGGAAGACCCGATCCAGATCATGACCAATGCCGGCTTTGAGAACCAGCTGGAGCGCTTCGTGCGTCCGCACACCATGCCGCACTCGTATGTGTTCGGCGGCGAGAGCGGCTACCTGGACCACGCGCTGGCCAGCGCCTCGCTGAGCCGCCAGGTGGCGGGCGCCACCGAGTGGAACGTGAATGCGGACGAGCCTGAGGTGCTGGACTATAACTTCGAGGACAAGAACGCCTCCGCGCTGGCGCTGTACAGCGCGCTGCCGTACCGCGCCTCGGACCACGATCCGGTGGTGGTCGCGCTGAACCTGGACGCGACCTACCAGGACGTGACGGCCAGCACCCTGGTGCAGCGCGCCGGCCTGGTGCAAAGCCGCGGCAGCAGCACCGCCACCGGCAATGTCTGGCTCACGAATAACGGCGCGGCACTGGCCGGTCCCGTGCACTACCTGGTGCCGGGCCTGCCGGCCGGCGTGACCCTGGCCAATGCGACCGGGACGCTGAACGGCGTGCCGTACATCACCGTGGCGCCGTCGCTGGCTGGCGGCGCGCAAGTAAGCTTCCAGGTGAAGTTCAACAATCCGGCCAAGGCCGCCATCAACTATGTGCCGCAAGTGCTGAGCGGTTCGTTCTAACGATCAAAAGGACAAGCAATGACACTCTTTAAACACATCCTGCGCACCCTGGCATTGGTGCTGGCCCTGGGCGCCGCTGGCCAGGCGGCCGCCGGCACCATGTACCTGGTGTCGGTCGATACCAAGCAGTATGGCGTGGGCAGCAACGGTTTCCTGGACTTCGTGTTCAGCGGTTCCGGCAATGCCGGCCCGGTCACCGCCACCATGAGCAATCTGCAGGGCTTCGACCTGGACCCGGCCAACTTCGACACCATGAACGATGCCAGCGCCGTGGCGGGCGGCTTCCAGCTGCTGAACAGCGCCGGCTTCAATGACGTGTACTACAAGGCCACTTTCGGCGGCGTGTTCAGCTTCCTGCTGACGTTTGAAGGCGATGCCTCGGCGCTCGATTTCTCGACCTTCAGCATCTTTGCGCTGGATGACCAGGAAGAGCAGATCGGCGGCTCGCTGCTGGAACTGAGCTACCAGCTGCTGTCGAACGGCGAAGCAGGCGCGCTGGCTGATGTGCAGGCTGCCAACGTCGGCGTGGCCCAGGTACCGGAACCGGGCGCCCTGGCGCTGGCCGGCCTCGGCCTGCTGATGCTGGGCTTCGCGCGCCGCCAGCGCCGCGCCTGAAACGCGGTTGCATAAATGCTACAGGCACTGCGGGAGTTGCGGCTCCCGCGGTGCCTTTTCATTTGCATGCAGCAGAGCGAAACCGGGCATTTATTCCGATTAAATATGAATGGCGAAATAAAATTGTATTAGTGTCCAGGACTTGGCATGATCCATAGTTTTCCTCATATCGATCTGCGTTTTTCGCCATGTCCTTCAACATCTTTGTCATCGACAGCGACCCCGCCGTGCAGCAATTACTGGCCCAGAACCTGGGCCAGGCCGGCTATACGGTGCAGTGCTTTGGCGATGCCTTGAGCGCCCTGGATGCACTGCAGCGCGGCTTGCCGGAAGCGGTGTTGCTGGAGTGGGATTTGCCGGGCCTGTCCGGCCTGGGGCTGGTGCGGCGCTGGCGCGCGGCGGCGGCCACCAGCGAGTTGCCGATCCTGATGCTGAGCTCGCGCTGCGCGGAGCAGGACAAGGTGCTGGCGCTGGAGAGCGGCGCCGACGATTTCATCTGCAAGCCGCTGGGGCCGCGCGAAACCATCGCGCGCCTGCATGCGGTGCTGCGCCGGCGCCGCCCGTCCGGCATGCCGGGTGCGCTGCAGGTGGCCGGCCTGCGCCTGGACCCGCATACCCTGAGCGTGACGGCGGGCGACCGCCAGCTGAACCTGGGGCGGGTCGAGTTCCGCCTGCTGAATTACCTGATGCACCATCCGGGCCGCGTGCACAGCCGCGCGCAATTGCTGGACCAGGTGTGGGGCAGCCATGTCTTCCTCGACGAGCGCACGGTCGATGCCCATGTCGGCCGCCTGCGCAGCGCCCTGCAGCCGAGCGGGCTGCAGGATGCGATCCAGACCGTGCGCGGCAGCGGCTACCGTTTCCAGTCCGGCAGCGCATGCTGAACCCGAACGCGCGCGAACAGGAGTACCTGCTGCACGCCATCGATGGCGCGCACGGCATCGCCAGCCAGCGCGAACTGTTCCTGTGGAGCCAGGGGGCGCTGCAAACCTTGCTGCCGCACGGGGTGCTGCTGTGCATCCAGCTGGACCAGCAGGGGCGGGCGCGCCAGGTCGAGTGCCTGCACGGCACGGTGCTGGCGCCGAGTGAACGCGCCTTGCTGTGCGACCCGGTGCAAGGACCGGTGCCGGCCTGGCTGCGCCAATGGCAGCAGGGCGGCGCCCAGCCGCTGGCCTTGCAGGCCGGCGCCATGGGGCACGGCCTGGTGCATGGCAGCGGCGCGCTGGCCGCTGGCGGCAGCGCCTTCGTGCTGCTCGGCATGCCGGCGCCGGCCGGCTTCCGCGAAAGCTGGCTGCTGCAATTGCTGCTGCCTTACCTGCACCTGGTGATGCAGCGCATGGCGGGCGCGCTGGCCGTGCCGGCGCCGCTGCCGGCCGTGTCGCCACGCCAGGCGGAAATCCTGCAATGGCTGCGCGAAGGCAAGAGCAACGAGGAAATCGGGCTGCTGCTGGGCATCAGCGCGCTGACCGTCAAGAACCACCTGCAGCGCCTGTACCGCCAGCTCGGCGTCAGCAACCGCGCCCATGCGGTGGCGCGCAGCAGCGCGCCGGCCCCTGGCTGACGGCGCGATTGACCGCGCGCGCCGCCGGGGCGATGATGGCGGCATTCGCATCGGGAGTCCCCACCATGAAATGTCTTGCCTTCCTGCTGGCTTGCCTGGCCGCCAGCGCCTGCAGCCATGCCGCCCCGCCGGCCTCCGAACCCCTGGCGCAATTGCGCGCCCTGGAGCGCGACGCCGCCTGCAGCAGCGACCAGCAGTGCCGCTCGGTGGCGCTGGGCGCCAAGTCGTGCGGCGGGCCGGAGGCGTATATGGCGTATTCCACGGCCAAGGCCAGCGCCGACAAGGTGCAGGCGCTGGCTGAGCGTTACCGCAAGGAGCGCGAGGCGGCCAACAAGGCCAGCGGCCTGGTCAGCGATTGCCGCTACCTGATGGATCCGGGCGCCCTGTGCCGCGCCGGCCGCTGCCAGCTGGGCAACGGCGCGGCGGCGCTGGAGTAAAAAAAAACGCCGCGCACCAGGCGCGGCGTTGGCAGGACAGGATACCGCTTAGTCGCGGCGGTTCACGACCGTGCGTTCCACGCTCGGCTCCGGCACCGGCACGGTGGTATCGACTTCCAGCAGGGTGGTGGCGACAGCGCCGCCCGGTGCGGTGATCTGCACCGCGCCCAGGTGCTTGGCGCTGCCCAGGCCGGACCAGGACGCGGCCACGGTGGCGGTGGCACCGGTGAACACCATCGGCGGCAGGCTGGCCTTGAAGTTGCCTGCGGTCTCATCCTTGGCCACGGTCCAGGAGGACAGGGTGTAGTCCGAGCTGCCGCCGTACGGCTTGTAGCCCACCACGCACACCTTGTAGTTGCCGGCCGCCGGCTGGCTCAGCGTCACCACTTCGCTCGAGGTGGCGCCGCCGCTGCTGCCGACCAGGCTGCCGGCGCCGTTCAGCACCACCAGGTCCAGGTCGTCATGCTCGCCGGCCTTGTAGCCCGAGGTGTCGACGTCGAACAGCGAGAAGCGGGCCACCAGCGCATTGGCCGGCACGGCCACCTGGTGCACCTTGACGCCGGCATTGCCGCCCGCCTGGCAGGCCGCCAGGCCGCCATCGCCGGAGGTATCCTGGCCCACGGTGGCGTCGCTGCGCACGGCCGCTTTCAGGCCGCCTTTGGCTGCCACCAGGGTGCCGGTGAAGCCGCTGCCGAAGGTGAAGGAGGTGCTGCCGGTGGCCGCTTCATTGAACACCACGCTTGGCGTGCTGATCATGGTCGGGCGCGCGGTCAGCGGGCTGCGCACCACGTGGCCGGCGTCGTCGGACCAGGTCAGGCTGCCGTAGGACCAGGTATTGGCCGGCGTGCTGGTATTGGTCAGGCTGACCGTGAAGGTGGCCTTGGCGCCAGGCGCCAGGGTCAGCGTGGCCGGACTGACCACCACGTTAAAGCCGGGCAGGCTGGCCGTGGCGTTGTAGGTGGAGGTCTGGCTGCCGACGTTGGTCACGGTGCGGGTCAGGGTCAGCTTGCCCAGCACGGCGGCCGCGGTCAGCGACGGCAGGTTCAGGTTGTACGGCGCGATCGAACCGAACGGTGCGCAGGTGCTGGCCGGCAGGGTGCCCGGGATGCCGCACATGAAGCGGACCCAGTCGACCGGGCCGTGGTCATACACCAGGCCCGGGTCGAGCGCCTTGTTGGGACGCACATGGCCGGCGCCCTGGCCCCACGGCAGGGTGCCGTTGGCCATGCCGGGCTGGCCGTCGTTGAAGGTCGGGGTGGCGGTGGTCATCAGGGCCGACTTGATGGCGGCCGGCGACCAGGTCGGGTGCGCCTGGCGCAGCAGGGCGGCCAGGCCGGCCACGTGCGGGCTCGACATGGAGGTGCCGTTGTAGCTGGCCCATTTCGCTTCCGGCACCAGGGTGCCGTTGGCGATCGCATCGCGCTCGGCCTGGGTCAGGTAGTCGGCCGTGACGCCGGCCAGGATGTCCACGCCTGGCGCGGTCAGGTCCGGCTTCAGGATGTTGGCGTTGTGCTTGTTCGGGCCGCGCGAGGAGAAGCTGCCCATCTGCGGCGCCGGCGTGCTGCTGCTGACCATTTCGGCCTTGGCGATGCTGCTGGTGCCGTTCGGGTTGGCGTTGATCCAGGCGCGGGCCGCGCTGCCGTTGGCAAAGTTCAGGTGCACGGCCGGCACGCTGTGCAGGTCGGCCACCGGCGCCTGGGCGGCCGAGGTATCCATCAGGATCATGCCGACGCCGCCGGCTTCCTTGACGGCGCGCGACTTGTCGACGCGGGCGCTGTTGCCGCGCTCGCACAGCAGGACCTTGCCGCTGGCCTTGGCCGGGTCGAGCGCGCCGTCCGGGCCGCCGCCATAGGTGGTGCGGTCGGCCGCGGTGTAGCACAGGCGGGCGGCAGCCTGGTCGGCGGCGCTCAGCTCGGCGTACGGCTTCATGGCGGCATTGCGCGCCAGGATGGTCGGCGTGGCCGGCAGCGGCGACTGGTTGAACGAGGCGCCGCTGTAGGAGGCGCCGTTGCCCAGGGTGACGCTGCTGGAGCCGCTGCGGTTATGGGTCGAGGCGGCCACCGTGGTCAGCCACGGCGACAGGTGCGCCACGGCGTTGGACGGGCCGTTGTTGCCGCCGGAGGCGGCGACGAACACGCCGGCCGCGGCGGCGTTGAAGAAGGCCTGTTCGACCGGGTCCATCACGCTGGTCTGCGAACCGCTGATGGAGAAGTTCAGCACATGCACGCCGTCGGCCACGGCGCGGTCGATGGCGGCCACGCTGTCGGACTGGTAGCAGGTGTTGCGGCTGCCGGTGCCGTCCGGGTTGGTCGGGTCGGGGAAGGTCCAGCACACCTTGTACGATGCCAGGCGGGCGCGCGGCGCCATGCCCGACATGGTGCCCAGGCTGATGCCGCCCTGGTTGCCGATCACGCCGAAGTTGCCGCCGGCGGTGGTCGAGGTGTGGGTGCCGTGGCCGCCCTGGCCCTCGGCGCCGGCCAGCGAATCGCGCGGCGAGACGAAGTCGGTCCAGTGCAGCTGGCGGCCGCTGGCGATGAAGCCGGCGTTGAAGTAGCGCGCGCCGATCAGCTTGTTGTTGCAGTGGGCGCTGGTGAAGCCCTGGCCGGTTTCGCAGGCGCCGTTCCAGTTGGCGGGCGCGTCGTAGACCAGGGTGCCGCCAACGTCGAAGGTGGGTTTGCCCTGGCCGTCGATGCGGTCGGCGTAGGAGGTGTGCTCGGGCCAGATGCCGCCGTCGATAATGCCGATGACGATGTTCTCGCCGGCCTTGTCGTTACCGCCCAGCTTGGTCCACAGGCCGTCGCCGGCATTGTCCAGGCCGAGGAACTTGGCGGTGAAGTTGGTGTCCAGGCTGCGCCCTTCGTCGGCGGTGATGTTGGCCACGGCGCCCGACTTCTTCAGCGCGCGCACTTCGGCATCGGTCAGGCGGGCGGAGAAGCCGTTCAGCACCAGCTTGTACTTGTGGACGATCTGGGCGTCCGGCACCAGGGCGGCGGCGTTGTTCTGTTTCTGGTCCAGGTAGGCAATGTAGTTCTGCACATCCTGGGCGGTGATGTCGAGGCGGCTGCCGGAGGCCGGCTTGGTGGCGGGCAGGCCGCTCACGCCGCCGGCGTAGTTGGCCACCGGCGCGTCGGCCAGCTGCACGATGTAGGAGTGGCGCGCTTCGTCGGCGCCGGCGTGGGCCGCCAGGCCCGACAGGACAGCCAGGACGGCCAGGCTTAATGGTCGCAGTTTCATTCGTTTATCCTCTTTCGGCGATTAGTGGGCGCGGCGGCGCAGGACGGCGAGGCCGGCAAGGCCCAGCAGCAGCAGCGGCGCCGAACCCGGCAGCGGGATGTCGACCTGCAGGTCGTCAATGGCGAACTGGGCGGCAAACGGCGCCCACTCGGCCATGTTGTAGCAACCGCCATTGCCATCGAACAGGCAGGCGCTGATGTTCAGGTTGCTCAGTTTGAGGGCGGCGAAGTCGTCGTCCAGGGTCCAGGTCGAGAACATGAAGTGGCCATCGTTGTCCTGGCCGGCGAAGTCGGCGCTGCGGGTCACGGTCAGGCCGTCGGTGGTGGTGCCGGTCAGCACCAGCTGGCCGTAGCTGCCGTCGTCGATGCCGCCGATCGGGGTGAAGAAGGAGAAGCGCAGGGAACGCAGGGCATAGAAGCCGCCGGCACGCTCGACGTTGACCGAGCCGTCATTCACGCCCGCGTAGAAATTGCCGGTGGTGCCGCTCGGGCAGTCGTTGACGGCGCCGCAGCTGTTCGGGTTGCCGCTGTCGAGCACGACGCCGCCCAGGCCTTCGCTGAAGCCGGCTTCCTGCAGGTAGGTCGCAAGCTGGGCGGTGAAGGTGAGGGCGCCGTCCTGGAATGTCTGGCCGTGGTCGTAGACCTTGGGCGGCGAGGTTTCGAAGGAGGCCAGGCTGGCGTGGGCCGGAGCGGCGAGGAGGGCGGCGGCGCCCAGCAGTGTGCCGCAGGCCAGGGTTTTGATACGGGTGAGGTGGCGTTGCATGATGCGTTCCCTTGCTTTTATGTGATCGAAAACGACTTCCCTGTGTTGTACAGGTTGCAAGAAATATAGCAATGCTCGCGCTATCAGATGCAAATAATTCAATGATATTTATTTAATTTTATTGAGGGAAAATCAAATAAAGTTCGGTAGCGCCTATGACAACAGTGCCGGATCGACATGTATCGACTTGTGAAAAATTCGCGACACTTTTGACAACAATCAAACGGGAACGGGCGGCTGCGGCGGGTGCGCTGCGCGCACTGCAGAAAAAATTGTCGAAACCTAAAGCTGCGTGGTAGCCTTTGCCGTTCTATAAAAGGCGGAGGTAGTACGGATGTTTGCAGCGAGGATTCACGACAAAGCCAGCAAAGGCTTCACCTTGCTTGAGCTGCTGGTGGTGATCGTCATCATCGGCTTGCTGGCGGCCTATGTCGGCCCGAAATATTTCTCCCAGCTCGGCAAATCGGAAGTCACGGTCGCCAAGGCGCAGATCGAGGCATTCGAGAAGGCGCTCGACACCTACCGCCTGGATGTCGGCCGCTATCCGAGCACGGAAGAGGGGCTGGGCGCGCTGCTGGCGGCGCCGCCCACCGCCGGCGCCAAATGGAACGGCCCCTACCTGAAGAAGGGTGTGCCGCCCGACCCGTGGGGCCGCCCTTACCAGTACAAGGCCCCGGGCGCCAAGGCGGAATTCGAGATCACTTCGCTCGGCAAGGATGGCCAGGCCGGCGGCGAGGCTGACAACGCCGATATCAGCTCGCAGTAAGGCTGCACGGCCCCGATGCAATTCGAAGTCCGCACCCTGTCGCCGGAAATGGTGATCGGCCAGCTGGTGGTCGATGGCCGCGACGAGGCTGACGCGCGCCGCCAGGTGGAGGCGCGCGGCCTGTTCGTCAGCGCCATCACGCCGCGCCGCGCCGGCCTGCGCGCGGGCAAGGCCAAGGCGCTCTCGCTGGTGCTGTTCAGCCAGGAGCTGCTGGCGCTGCTGAACGCCGGCCTGGGCGTGGTGGAAGCGCTGGAAGCGCTGCTGGAAAAAGAGGCGGCGCCGGCCACGCGCAGCGTGCTGGAACGCTTGCTGGCCGGGCTGCGCGAAGGCCAGCGCTTTTCCACCGTGCTGGGCGAGCAGCCGCAGTTGTTCCCGCCGCTGTACGTGGGCATCGTCAAGGCGGCCGAAGGCACCAGCGACCTGCCGCGTTCGCTCGAACGCTTCATCGATTACCAGCAGCGCGTCGACCTGGTGCGCACCAAACTGGTCAGCGCGGCCATCTATCCCTGCATCCTGCTGCTCGTGGGCGGCGGCGTGTCGCTGTTCCTGATCGGCTATGTGGTGCCGCGCTTTGCCGAGGTGTACCAGGGCGCCGGGCGCAACCTGCCATGGATGTCGCAGGTGATGCTGGCCTGGGGCCAGTTTGCGGCCGCGCACACGGCGCCGCTGCTGGCCGGCATCGGCGCGGCGCTCGGCGGCGCGGTGCTGGGCGTGCGGCGCCTGGTGCGCAGCGGCGCCATGGCGCGCCTGCTGGGGCGCCTGCCGGGCGTGGGCGAGCGGGTGCGCATCTACGAGCTGTCGCGCCTGTACCTGACCCTGGGCATGCTGAGCGAGGGCGGCATCACCATCCTGCATGCGATCGATACCGTGCAGGGCATGGTGTCGGTCAATGTGCAGCAGGGACTGCGCGGCGCGCGCGCCATGATCGAGGCCGGCCTGCCGCTGTCGGCCGCGTTCGAGGCCAACGGCCTGACCACGCCGATTTCGCTGCGCATGCTGCGCGTGGGCGAGCGCACCGGCGAGATGGGCGCCATGCTGACCCAGTCGGCCGCCTTTTACGACGGCGAAATCAGCCGCTGGATCGACCGCTTCACGCGTACTTTCGAACCGCTGCTGATGGCGGGTATCGGCCTGGTGGTGGGCGCCATCGTGGTGCTGCTGTATATGCCGATTTTTGATCTTGCCGGAGAGATGTCATGAATGTTCCGGTACTCGACGCCGCCATGCTGGCCAAGGCGCGCGCGCAATGCCTGCAATCGAAGCGCAGCCTGGTGGAGGAGCTGGAGCAGCTGTCCGGCATCGAGCCGCGCGTGGCGGTGCGCGCGCTGGCCTTGCCGTTCGGGCTGGCGGTGCTGGAAACGGTGGACATGCTGGCCTTCGAGCCGGCCTTCGACCTGCTGCCGCTGTCGCAGGCCATGGCGCGCCATTGCGTGCTGCTGCGCGCCCACGACGGGGCGGCGGTGGGCGTGATCGCCGACCCGTTCGACCTCGATTTGCAGACCTGGCTGGCGACGCAGGCGCGCTGCACGGCGGCGGCGCCGCTGCAATTGCGGCTGGCGCTGCAGGCCGATATCCAGGCCTACCTGTCGAAGCAGGAGGAGTCGGCGCGCGCCGTCGACAGCCTGGTGGCGGGCGGCGAGGGCGCGCGGCGCGACGGCAAGACGGCGGCGGTGCTGTCGTTCGCCTCCGTGTCGGAGGGCGCCTCGCCGGCGGTGCGGCTGGTCAATTCCACGCTGTACGATGCGCTCAAGGCGGGTGCCTCGGACATCCACCTGGAGTCGACCGCCGGCGGCCTGGCCGTGAAGTACCGCGTGGACGGGGTGCTGGACCATGCGACGGCGGTCAACGGCGTCGACGTGGCGGAGCAGATCATCTCGCGCCTGAAAGTGCTGGCCGAACTCGATATCGCCGAACGGCGCGTGCCGCAGGACGGCTCCTTCCGCGTCGAGTCGATGGGGCGCGAGATCGACCTGCGGGTCTCGATCATGCCCTCGATCCATGGCGAGGACGCGGTGATCCGTATCCTGGACAAGCGCGCGATGATCGAGTCCTACGGTTCGCTGACGCTGGAGGCGCTGGGCTTTGACGCGCCTTCGCTGTCGACCCTGCGCGCGCTGGCGCAGGAAGCCTACGGCATGCTGCTGGTGACCGGGCCGACCGGCTCCGGCAAGACCACCACGCTGTACGCGGCGCTGACGGAAATCCACAACGGGCGCGAGAAGATCATCACCATCGAGGACCCGGTGGAGTATCAGCTGCCGGGCATCCTGCAGATCCCGGTCAACGAGAAGAAGGGGCTGACCTTCGCCAAGGGCTTGCGCTCGATCCTGCGCCACGACCCCGACAAGATCATGGTGGGCGAGATCCGCGACCGCGAGACGGCGGAAATCGCGGTGCAGTCGGCGCTGACCGGCCACCTGGTGCTGACCACGGTGCACGCCAACAATGTGTTCGACGTGTTCGGGCGCTTTACCCATATGGGGATCGATCCCTACGCCTTCGTGTCGGCGCTGAACGGCATCTGGGCGCAGCGCCTGGTGCGCATCAACTGCCCGCATTGCGCGGTGGAGGTGACGCCGTCGGACGAGGAGCTGGCCAGCGTCGGCCTGGCGCGCGCCGACGCGTACGAGTTCCGCTTCAAGGAAGGCAAGGGCTGCGGCGACTGCCGCGGCACCGGCTTCAAGGGGCGCCGCTCGATCGCGGAAATCCTGACCCTGAACGACGAGATCCGCGAACTGATCGTGGAAAAGAAGCCGATCCGCCAGATCAAGGCGGCGGCGTACGCCAACGGCACGCGCAGCCTGCGCCATGCGGCGCTGGAACTGGTGCGGCGCGGCGACACGACGCTGGCGGAAATCAAGCGGGTGACCTTGCATGCTTAAGAATTTCACACAGTCGCTGCGTATCGAGATGATGCCGCAGTCGCTGCGCCTGCTGCGCGCGCGGCGCTGGGGCAGGGCCGCGCCGCAGCTGCTGGCCGAGCAGCCGCTGGCCGTGACGCCGGATGCGCTGGCCGCGGCTTTGCCGGGCGCGCTGGATGGCCTGCTGTCCGGCCAGGATGCGCGCGGCATGGCGGCCAGCTTCGTGCTGGCGGACGACCTGGTGCGCATGTGGCAGGTGGTGCCGCCGCTGCAGGCGGCGCGCCTGGCCGACCTGGAGGGGGCCGCCGCGCTGCGCTTCCATACCCTGTTCGGCGAGTCGCCGGCCGCCTGGCAGCTCAGCGCCGACTGGAATGCCGGCGCGCCGTTCATGGCGGCCGCCGTGCCGCGCGCGCTGCTGGCCGCCATCGAGGCTGCGGCGGCGCGCCACGCGCTGGCCGTGATTGCCGTGGTGCCGCACTTTATCGCGGCCTGGAACCGCCATGCGCGCGCCTTGAAACGCGACGCCTGGTTCGGCGTGGCGCAGGGCAGCGTGCTGGCGCTGGCGGCCTGCGAAGGCGGCCAGCTGCGCGCCGTGCGCCATATCGCCATGCCGCACGGCGCCGACCATTACTGGCTGACGCAAACGGCCCAGCGCGAAGCCCTGCTGCTCGGGCTGCAGGCGCCAGGCCTGATCCAGCTGAGCGGAGAAGTGCCGCTGGCGCTGGCCAAGCCGGCCGGCACCGACAAGCACATTGCCACCGCCGCCCTGGGAGCCACAGCATGAAGCCGATGCAGCTTGATTTTGCCCGTCCGGGCTGGCGCCGCGCGCTGTACCGCATGCATCCCGCCGCCCTGGCGGCGGCCCTGGCGGGTGGCGCCATGCTGCTGGCCGGCGCCAGTTTGGGCTGGCAGGCGGCGCAGCAGCAAGCCGCGCGCGAGGAGGCGCTGCGCGCCCAGCAGCGCAAAGTGGCCGCCGCCGTGCGCGCGCCGCAGCGCCCGCCGGAAAGCGTGATCCCGGAAGCGCAGGCGCTGGCCGTCAATGCCGCCGTGCTGCAGCTGAACCTGCCGTGGCGCCAGCTGCAGGACGCCGTGGCGGCCGCCAATACGCCGGCCGTGGCGCTGCTGGCGCTCGATCCCGATCCGCACAAGCAGGCGCTGAAGATTACCGCCGAGGCGAAGAATGCCGACGATATGGTCGGCTATATCGAACAGCTGAAACAGCAGGAGTTCTTCAGCGGCGCGGCCTTGCTGCGCCACGAAACCAATGAGCAGGACCCGAATCGTCCGCTGCGGTTCCAGGTCGAAGTGCAGTGGAGGGCGCGATGAACGTAGCCGCCTTGCTGCTGCGGCTGCGCCTGGGCGCCATGCGCCTTGGGCCGGCCGCCTGCATCGCCCTGGCATTGCTGCTGGCGGGCGCGCTGCTGCTGGCCTGGTCGCTCAAGGCGGGCCGACAGGCCAGTGCACCGCTGCCGCCGGCGCCGCCGCAGCTGGCGCAGGCTGCGCCGCCGCCCACCGCCAATGAGAACCTGGCGCTGTTCTATGCGACGCTGGGCGAGAAGCGCCACGCGGAACAGCAGGTCAAGCAGCTGTTCGACATCGCCGCCAAGACCGGACTGGCGCTGGACCAGGGCGAGTACAAGTTCAGCACGGACAAGGCGGGCCGCCTCGCCACCTACCAGGTGACCTTGCCGGTGAAAGGCGCCTACCACAATATCTGGCAATTCAGCCTGCAGGCGCTGTCGGCCATCCCGTTCGCGGCGCTGGACGATATCGCCTTCCGCCGCGAGACGGTGAGCGAGCCGGTGGTGGAGGCGCGCGTGCGCTTTACGCTGTATTTGAAGGAGCAGCCATGAAGCCGCGCCATTTGCTGATGGGCGCCGCCCTGGTGGGCGCGGCGGCGCTGGTGCTGTTCGGCGACCGCACGCCCAGCGCAACGGTGGCCGAGGCGGTCGAGCGCAAGCCGGCGCGCAGTGCGCCGGACGCGCGCGCCGTCGCCGCCACGCAGGCCGCGCCGGCGGGCCCGGGCGCCATCCTGCGCCTGGTGCCGCGCGATGAACTGATCGGCGCGGTGGGCGAGGGTTCGTTCAAGAGCAAGGATGGGGTGTTCGGCGGCCAGAGCTGGAACCCGCCGCCACCGCCGCCGCCGCCCGAGAGCCGCAACCAGGCGCCGCCGCCGCCGACCGCGCCACCGCTGCCGTTCCAGTTCCTCGGCAAGGCCGCCGCCGACGGCCAGTGGGAGGTGTACCTGGGGCGCGGCGAGCAGACTTTTGTGGTGCGCAAGGGCACGCAGATCGACGGCGTCTACCGCGTCGACAATATCGCCCCGCCCACCCTGACGATGACCTACCTGCCCATGAACCAGGTGCAGCAGCTACATATTGGAGTGATTGAGTGAAGCCAACCCTGAGAACGCTGACCCTGTCCGTGCTGGTGCTGGCGCTGTCCGGCTGCGCCGCTGAAATGGCCTACCGCGACGGCCGCAGCCTGGCCGAGAAGGACCAGGTCGAAGCGAGCCTGCTGAAATTCCAGGAGGCGATCAACCGCGAGCCGGGCAATGCCACCTACCGCGCCGCCTTTTACGAAGCGCGCGACCGCAACAGCATCCGCCTGCTGGAGCAGGCCGACCGCCTGCTGAATGACGGCAAGTACGAGCTGGCGGCGCAGAACTTCCAGCGTGTGCTGGCGCTGAACCCGCAGAATGAACGGGCGCGCGCCGGCCTGCGCGCATTGGAAATGGCGGACCGCCACGACAAGCTGCTGGCCCAGGCCAGCCTGCACCTGGAACAGAAGGAGCTGGAGGCGGCCAAAAGCCGGGTGAACACCGTGCTGTCGGAGAAGCCGGACCACGTGCGCGGCCGCGCGCTGCTGCGCGCGATCAACGAACAAACGCCGCAGGCGCCGGCGGAAAGCGGCCTGTCCAAGGCGTACAAGACGCCGATCACCATCGAGTTCCGCGAGGCGCCGCTGAAGCAGGTATTCGACATCATCTCGCGCCGCTCGGGACTGAACTTCATCTTCGACAAGGATGTGAAGAGCGATACCCGCACCACCATCATGCTGAAGAACAGCACGGTGGAATCGGCCGTCTATTTCCTGCTGATGACCAACCAGCTGGAGCAGCAGGTCATGGATGGCAATACCATCCTGATCTACCCGAACACGGCGGCCAAGCTGAAGGAATACCAGGAAACCGTGGTGCGCACCTTCTACCTGTCCAACGCGGAAGCCAAGAGCGTGGCCAACACGCTCAAGACCATCCTCAAGTCGCGCGATGTGGTGGCCGATGAAAAGCTCAACCTGGTGATCCTGCGCGACAGCGCCGACGCCGTGAAGCTGGCGGAAAAGATCGTCGCCATGCAGGACCAGCCGGAGCCGGAAGTCATGCTGGACGTGGAGATCCTGGAGATCAAGCGCAGCCGCCTGCTGGAGCTGGGCGTCGAGTGGCCGAACCAGGTTGGCCTGTCGGTGCTGAACGCCGACAAGAAGGGCACGCCGCTGACCCTGCGCGACCTGGACTTCATCAACCGCAACTACATCGGCGTGTCGGCGCTGGGCGCCAACATCAACCTGAAGAAGACCGACGGCGACACCAACCTGCTGGCCAGCCCGCGCATCCGCGTGCGCAACAAGGAAAAAGCGAAGGTCGTGATCGGCGAGAAGGTGCCGGTGATTACCACCACCGTGTCGCCGGGCACGCAGGGCTTTGCCTACGAGTCGGTGAGCTATGTCGATGTCGGCCTGACGCTGAACGCGGAGCCGACCATCTACCTGAATAATGAAGTCGGCATCCGCATCGCGCTCGAGGTGTCGAACCTGATCCAGCAGATCCAGACCAAGACCGGCACCACGGCTTACCAGATCGGCACGCGCCAGGCTTCCACCTTCCTGCAGCTGAAGGACGGCGAGAACCAGGTGCTGGCGGGCCTGATCAACAACGAGGAGCGCAGCACGGCCGACAAGGTGCCGGGCCTGGGCGACATCCCGCTGCTGGGCCGCCTGTTCGGTTCGCAGACCGACGACAAGCAGAAGACCGAGATCGTGCTGTCGATTACGCCGCACCTGGTGCGCAACCTGCAGCGTCCGGAAGCGTCGGCGGCCGAATTCTCGGCCGGCACCGAGGCCAACTTCCGCCGCCGTCCCGACGTGACGCCGCGCCAGCCTGTCGTGCTGCCGGGTGCCCGCCCGGCCGCCGGCGCCAGCGCGCCGCAGCCAGCCCAGTTGCCGGCGCCGGCCGCCACGGGCGCCACGCCGATGGCGGTTCCGACGCCGCCCGCCAACCTGGCCGCGCCGCAGAACGTGCCCTTGTCCGATACCCAGCCCGGCCCGGCCAGCAGCGTGACCGCGCCGCAGCCGGCCCCGTCGCCGGCGCCGTCGCCGGCCAATACCGTGCAGCCGCCCGCCAGCACGGAGCGCAAGGACTGAGCGATGCGCGCGCGCGGTTTCACCCTGATCGAGCTGCTGGTGACGCTGGCCATCCTGGGCCTGCTCGCCATGCTGGCGATCCCGGTCGGCCAGACCGTGGTCCAGCGCCGCAACGAGCAGGAGCTGCGCCGTTCGCTGCACGAGATCCGCAAGGCGCTGGACGACTACAAGGCGGCCTACGATGACGGCCGCATCGCCAAGTCGATCACCGGCAACGGCTACCCGCGCAAGCTGGAAGTGCTGGTCGAGGGCGTGGTCGACCTGCGCAGCCCGAAGCGCTCCAAGATCTTCTTCCTGCGCCGCATTCCGCGCGACCCGTTCAACACCGACAGCAATGCCACCGGCGCCGAGACCTGGGGCAAGCGCAGCTACGCCAGCGAGGCGGACGACCCGCGCGAGGGCGAGGATGTGTATGACGTATATTCGACTTCGGAGCAGGTAGGCCTGAATGGCGTGCCTTACAAGAAATGGTGAACAAAAAGGGCTTTACGCTGATCGAGCTGCTGGTGGTGCTGGGCATCATCGCCCTGCTGCTGACGCTCGCCATCCCGCGCTACTTCCCCAGCGTGGACAAGACCAAGGAAACCATTCTGGCCGACAACCTGCGCAGCACGCGCGCCATCATCGACCAGTTCTACGGCGACACCGGGCGCTATCCGGACAGCCTGGAGCAGCTGGTGGAGAAGAAATACCTGCGCGCCTTGCCGGTCGACCCGATCACGGAAAAGAGCGACAGCTGGACTATCGTCGCGCCGGACGACCTGGCCAAAGGCAATGTGGCCGATATCAAGAGTGGAGCACCGGGCAATGACCGCAGCGGCAAGCCCTATTCGGAGTGGTAGGCAGGACGGCTTCACCTACGCCAGCGTGGTGATCCTGGTGATGATCATCGGCCTGGTGGGGGCGGCCGCGCTGCGCCTGGGCACCACGCTGCAGCGCGCGGCGGCGGAACAGGCTCTGCTCGATATCGGCATGGAGTACAGCAATGCGCTGGCCAGTTATGCCGCCGCCACGCCGGATGGGCAGCCCAATTACCCGAACTCGTTCCAGGAACTGCTGAAGGACCCGCGCTCGCCGCAGCTGCGGCGCCATTTGCGGCGCATCTACGTCGACCCGATGACGGGCAAGGCGGAGTGGGGCATCGTGAAGGCGAACGAGAACGGCGGCATCCTGGCCATTTACAGCCTGTCCAAAGCGGCGCCGATCAAGATCGCCAACTTCCCGCCGCGTTTCGTTGCCTTCGAAGGGAAGTCGAGCCTGGCCGAGTGGAAGTTCAGCGGCGAGGGCGTGCAGGTGGCCGGCGCCAAAGGCGGCGAGATGATGCCGGGGCAGCCGGCCAAGCCCGGCACCGGCATGCCGACGCAGCCGGAAACGCAGACGGGCATGCAGCCCGGCACCCCGCAACAGCCGCCCAAGCCGGCCGAACCGGAGCCGGAACCGCCGCAAGAGCCGCAGGAACCACAGGAGCCGCAGGAGCCGCAGGAGCCGCCAGCCGAGCCGCAGCAGCAGGAAACGCCGCCCGACCCGGCGCGCGAGCAGCCGCCGGCGACGCCGCCTTCGCGGCGGTGAGCGGCCTTATTTGGCGCGGCGCTTGAAATCGCGCAGGCGGAAGCCGAGCGCGAACAGGGTGCCGAAGTACACCACGATACAGCCGCCGATTACCAGGAACAGCGCGCCGGCGCGCAGCAAGGCCTGGCCCTGCATGCCGATCCAGTCGAACTGGCGTGCGCCGAACCAGCCCGCCACGCCCATCAGCGCCACGGCGACCAGCAGGCGCACGAAGAATTTGCCCCATCCCGGCTGCGGCGCGAAGATGTCCTTCTGGCGCAGGCCGCGGTAGAGCAGGGCGGCGTTCAGCAAGGCCGCCACGCTGATCGACAGCGCCAGGCCGGCCACCTGGAACTGCCAGACGAAGGCGATATTCATCAGCTGCGTCGCCACCAGGGTGATGATGCCGATGCGGACCGGCGTGCGCACATCCTGGCGCGCATAGAAGGCCGGCGTCAGCGATTTCACCAGGATGATGCCGAGCAGGCCGACCGCATAGGCCAGCAGGGGCTGGGCCGACATGACGGCCGCATAGCTGGTGAATTTACCGTTATGGAACAGGGTGGCGATCAACGGCAGGGCCAGCACGGCGATGCCGACCGCGGCCGGCAAGGCCAGCAGGAAAGTCAGGCGCAGGCCCCAGTCCAGCAAAGCCGAGTACTCGGCATGGTCCTGCTCCTGGCTGGCCTTGGCCAGGCTTGGCAGCAGGATGGTGCCAAGCGCCACGCCCAGCAGCGCGTTGGGGAATTCCATCAGGCGGTCCGCCGCCGTCAGCCAGGAGACACTGCCTTCCTGCATCCAGGAGGCATAGGTGGTGTTGATCATCAGGCTGATCTGCGCCACCGAGACGGCAAACAGCGCCGGCAGCATGTTTTTCAGGATGCGGCGCACGCCCGGATCGGACAGGCCGTGGCGCGGGTTCCACGACAGGCGCGGCAGCATGCCGATCTTGACCAGCGACGGCACCTGGATCGCCACCTGCAGGATGCCGCCCACCATGACCGCGATCGCCATCGCGTACACCGGCTGCGCCAGGTGCGGCGCCAGGAACAGGGCCGCCGCAATGAAGGAGAGGTTCAGCAGGACCGGGGTGAACGCCGGGATCTTGAACTGGCGCCAGGTGTTCAGCACCCCGCTCGACAGCGCAACGAAGGACATGCAGGCGATATACGGGAACATCAGGCGCGTCATCCAGACGGCGGCATCGAACGATTCCGGATCCTTGCTCAGGCCCGAGCCCACCAGGTAGACGAACAGGGGGGCGCCTATAATACCGACTGCGCTGGTCAGCAAGGTAGCCCAGACCAGCACCGTTGCCACATGGTCAACCAGGGTGCGCGTGGCTTCTTCGCCCTGCTGGGTTTTGTATTCTGCCAACATTGGCACGAAAGCCTGGGAGAAGGCCCCTTCGGCGAACAGCCGGCGCAGCAGGTTGGGGATGCGGAAGGCAATGTAGAATGCGTCGGTCAAGCCGCCCGCGCCAAATGCGCGGAAGAACAGGATTTCGCGCAGGAGTCCCGTGATCCGGGACAGCATTGTCATACTGGAAATGGCAGCGAGGGTCTTGAGCAGGTTCATGGGGGCAGATTATATTTTGAATTGCCCTGGCGGCAAAACCCCGTTATAATTTAAGGCTGTACAGAATTCAGTAAGGCAGGCAACGACGTTCAGCCGGCTCTGAAAACACCTCACCGGTTTGGCAAACGCTATTGTTTGCAAACGAACTTTGACAACGAATTAGGATTCTCAAATGGCAAATACCGCACAAGCGCGCAAACGCGCTCGCCAAGCAGTTAAGCAAAACGCTCACAACTCCGCTCAGCGTTCGACCCTGCGTACCGCTATCAAAGCTGTTCGCAAGGCTATCCAGGCTGGCGACAAAGCTGCTGCTACCTCCATCTTCCAGGCTTCCGTGTCGACCATCGACTCGATCGCTGACAAGAAAATCATCCACAAGAACAAGGCTGCTCGTCACAAGAGCCGTCTGGCAGCTGCCCTGAAGGCACTGTCCGCCTAAGTTCGTGTGCTGGCGGCATTAGCCGCCAAACAGGTGTCGAATAACCCGCATGGCATTGCGCCATAGCGGGTTTTTCGCTTTGTACCGGGTGGTGCGCCGCAAAAGAAAAGCAGCCGCACGGGCTGCCTTTCAGCGGGGCGGACGTCCCTTACTTCATGGGGGCGGCGGAGGCTGCCGATGCGGCGGATGCGGCCGAAGCTGCAGCGGAGGCGGCGGCTTTCTTGGCCTTCTTCGGCATGGACGCGGCCGAGGCTGCGGATGCGGCGGAAGCTGCCGAGGCGGCCGATGCCGCGGAAGCGGCCGAAGCGGCGGCGGAGGCCGAAGCCGAGCCCTTCATATGGTGGTCGGCGGCGAAGGCGGAGAGGGAAAGCAGGGAGGCAAGCAGTGCGACAGTAGTCTTGGACATGACGGACTCCTTTTATAGTGAAGGCAGGTTCTGGATGAACCTGCTTCATAAACGCTGCCGCGCCCGCTTGGGTTGACTTAGCGCGGGCGCAGGTCGTCCGGCGACACTTCCATCCATTCGCCCGGCATCAGGGGATGGCTGGCGAGCGAGATGCCGCCAATGGCTGAGCGTACCAGGCGCAGGGTGGGGTGGCCGACGGCGGCGGTCATGCGCCGTACCTGGCGGTTCTTGCCCTCCTGCAGGGTGATGGCGAGCCAGGACGTGGGCTGGCCGGCGCGCTGGCGGATCGGCGGGTTGCGCGGCCAGATCCACTCGGGATCGGCGATGCGCACCGCCTTGCAGGGCAGGGTGGTGAAATCGCCCAGGTCGAGCGGCGCCTGCAGGCGCGCCAGGGCGGCGCCGTCCGGCACGCCTTCCACCTGCACCAGGTAGGTCTTGGCTTCCTTGCGGTCGGGGTGGGCGATCTTGTGCTGCAGCTTGCCGTCGTCGGTCATCAGCATCAAGCCCTCGCTGTCGTAGTCGAGGCGGCCGGCCGGATAGATGTTCGGCACCTTCACATAGTTGGCCAGCGTTTCCTTATCTCCCGAAGGGGAAAACTGGCACAATACCTGGAAAGGTTTATTAAAAAGTATCAGTGGCATAGGCTGGATTGTATAGCGCCCAGTAAAATACTGGTGCATAATGTGGAACGCTTGTGTCTTATGTCTTATAGAAGACTGCCTAATCCCTTCTTCGGAGAACACGATGTACCAACATATCAAAGTACCTGCCGACGGCCAGAAAATCACCGTCAATGCCGACTTTTCGCTGAACGTACCTGACACCCCGATCATTCCCTACCTGGAAGGCGACGGTACCGGCGTTGACATCACCCCGGTGATGATCAAGGTTGTGGATGCGGCGGTGGCCAAGGCTTACGGCGGCAAGCGCAAGATCAGCTGGATGGAAATCTTCGCCGGCGAGAAATCGACCAAGGTGTACGGCCCGGACGTGTGGCTGCCGGAAGAAACCCTGCAGGTGCTGAAGGAATATGTGGTTTCGATCAAAGGCCCGCTGACCACCCCGGTCGGAGGCGGCATCCGTTCGCTGAACGTGGCCCTGCGCCAGGAGCTGGACCTGTACGTCTGCCTGCGCCCGGTGCGCTACTTCAAGGGCGTGCCTTCGCCGGTGCGTGAGCCGGAGAAGACCGACATGGTCATCTTCCGCGAAAACTCGGAAGACATCTACGCCGGTATCGAATACCAACAGGGCACCGAAGGCGTGAAGAAGCTGATCGACTTCCTGACCAAGGAAATGGGCGTGAAGAAGATCCGCTTCCCTGAGACTTCGGGCATCGGCATCAAGCCAGTGTCGATCGAAGGCACCGAGCGCCTGGTGCGCAAGGCGATCCAGTACGCGATCGACAACGACAAGCCTTCCGTCACCATCGTCCACAAGGGCAATATCATGAAGTACACCGAAGGTGGCTTCCGTGACTGGGCCTACGCGCTGGCGCAGAAAGAGTTCGGCGCGGAGCTGATCGACGGCGGCCCATGGTGCAAATTCAAGAATCCGAAGACCGGCCGCGAAATCACCGTCAAGGATTCCATCGCCGACGCCTTCCTGCAGCAGATCCTGCTGCGCCCGGCGGAGTACTCCGTGATCGCCACCCTGAACCTGAACGGCGACTACATCTCCGACGCGCTGGCGGCGCAAGTGGGCGGCATCGGCATTGCGCCGGGCGCCAACCTGTCCGACTCCGTGGCCATGTTCGAAGCGACCCACGGCACCGCGCCGAAGTATGCGGGCAAGGACTATGTGAACCCGGGTTCGCTGATCCTGTCGGCGGAAATGATGCTGCGCCACATGGGCTGGACCGAGGCCGCTGACCTGATCATCTCCGCCATGGAGAAGGCCATCACCTCGAAGCGCGTGACCTACGACTTCGCCCGCCTGATGGAAGGCGCGACCCAGGTATCGTGCTCCGGCTTCGGCGAAGTGATGATCGAGCAGATGTAATTCGCGCGCGCCCGCCGCGCAGGCAAGCCCCGCCATCCGAAAGGAGGCGGGGTTTTTTTATGCGTTGGCGCGCATGGCGCGGTGCCGGTGGCGATTGCCGAACGCCTGTACGTATCGGCGTGGCGGAGCGCTGATCCAGGTCAATTGGAGTGGGCGCGCGCGGGCGGAGAATAAGGCTTCCGTGCCGACCTGGAGGCTGCCATGTCGCAGAGCTTGCTTGACCTAATGCGCGGCAAGCCTCGGCCTTCAGACCGAGGTCAAGAGCGCGGATGCCGCAGGCATCCTTCCGTGCGACTGCGATACGGAATACTGTATAAAATTACAGTATGGAGCGCCTTCAATCATATCGATTTGAGTTGATGCCAAACGGCCGGCAGCGGCGGGCAATGCAAAGCTTTGCCGGCGCATGCCGCTATGTTTTCAACAAGGCGCTGGATATCCAGAAAGCGCGCTACGAGGGTGGTGACAAGAGGCTGGGGTATGCAGCGTTGTGCAAGCTGCTGACTGGTTGGCGGCATGCCAAGGACACACCATGGTTGCGGCAGGCGCCCACCCATCCGCTGCAACAATCACTCAAGAATCTGGAGCAGGCCTACGCCAATTTCTTTGCGGGGCGCGCGGATTTCCCACGCTTTAAAAAGAAAGGGCGCCAGGACAGCTTCCGCTATCCGGACCCACAACAAATCAGGATCGAGCAAGGCAATGACCGCATTTTCTTGCCCAAGCTGGGCTGGCTGCGTTATCGCAATAGTCGGCAAGTACTGGGCGCGGTGCGCAATGTGACGGTCAGCCTGCATGCCGGGCGCTGGTTTATGGCAATTCAGACCGCGCGCGAAGTCGCCCCCGTGGTCGCCAGCGGCGAGGCCGTCGGCGTGGACATGGGCATCGTTCGCTTTGCCACCCTGTCGGATGGCGATTACGAGGAACCGATCAACAGCTTCAAGCGGCATGAGGCCAGGCTGCGTAAGGCGCAGCAGGCATTGAACCGGAAGGTCAAACACAGTCGGAACTGGACGAAGGCTAAGAAGCGCGTGCAGCGCGTTCACGCGCGCATAGGTAATGCGCGCAAAGACTTTTTGCACAAGGTGACGAGGGCGATCTGCAACAACCACGCGATCGTCTATATCGAAGACCTGC
This sequence comes from Pseudoduganella sp., assembly GCF_041914865.1. Taxonomy (NCBI): domain Bacteria; kingdom Pseudomonadati; phylum Pseudomonadota; class Betaproteobacteria; order Burkholderiales; family Oxalobacteraceae; genus Pseudoduganella; species Pseudoduganella sp. Next base: position 85,088 of record NZ_JAYSCO010000018.1, read on the forward strand.
GTGTGAAGCAGTTGTCGAAATCGGCTGCCGGCAGCCAGAGCGAGCCTGGGCGCGGCGTGCGCGCCAAATCCGGCCTGAACAAGGCAATCCTCGATCAAGGCTGGTATGAGTTTCGTCGCCAGCTTGCTTACAAACTGGCCTGGAAAGGCGGCTCGCTGGTGGCGGTTCCTGCGCCTCATACGAGCCAGACTTGCCCGGGGTGTGGTCATGTCTCGCCCGATAACCGGCGCACACAAGCCAAATTCGCGTGTGTGGCGTGCGGCTATGAAAATAATGCCGATGTGGTGGGCGCGATCAATGTGTTGCGACGCGGTGAAGCAATGATTCGAAGCGAAGGGCGGGACGACGCCCGGTTAGCCTGTGTAGTGAATGGTGTAGTAATGCCGTCAACAGCAGGAACCCTCCGAAGCGGACTATGCCAGCCCACTGCTGGTAGTGGCGCAGCAGGAATCCCCCTCCTTCCCGCGTAAGCGGCGGCCGGAGGCCGAGGTGGGGGAGGATGTCAAGATCAATCGTGCCCGTCCCGAAGATGATGAAGGAGCGCCGCTTCAGCACGTGGAGAAGAAGGTGGATGCTTTGATGCATGAACTGTCATTGTTGCGCCAGCATATGGACAGCGGCTTTGCCCTTGTCCGCGCGGACATGGCGACACGATTTGCGGAGCAAGATCTGGCCATCGCCGAGCGCTTTGCGGAAGCGGAGCGAAAGAACCTGGAGCGCTTTGCCGAAGCCGAGCGGCGCCAGCAGGACGGCATGAAAGCGCTGGCGAGCCAGCTCCTGGCGCAAATGGCTGAAATGGACAAGCGCCAGGAAGCGCGCCTGATGGACATGGATAAACGGCAGGAAGCCCGTCTGGTCGAAATCTCGCGGCGGCAGGATGCATTCAGCCGCTGGATGGTGGGGCTGACGATGGCGGTCGTGGTGCTGGTGGCCCATATGGCCAGCCGGCTTTTCTAGCCTTGGTGCCGGTAATGCAGGCAATCGAGCACCTGGCCGGCGACGCGGGCCTGGACGGGCGAGGGGCCGGCGAAGCTGAAGCCGGCGCGTTCGAGGACGCGCGCTGAGGCGGCGTTGGCGATGGTCACGTGGGCATCCAGGCCGGCTAGCTGCCACTGGCCATAAGCAAGTTCCATCAGGTGGCGCACAGCTGCACCCGCCAGGCCGCGGCCGCAGGCGAAGGCGGCGATGCGGTAGCCGACTTCAGCGCGGCGGGTGGCCGGGTCGATATCCTTCAGGTTGCAGCGCCCGACGATGCTACCGTCGTCTTCCACCAACAAACACGGATGCATGCTGCCAGCCACATGCCGGGCGAGCACGTCCTCGATGTGGGCGGCGACCCCGGCCAGGCTGTAAAAATCGGGCGGGCGGGCGTCGATGTGCGACTCGAACCAGGCCCGGTTGGCGAGCTCGAACGCCAGTAAGGCCGGTGCATCGTGTAAGCGGATAGTACGGATTTGCATGACGAAATCGGCATAATCGCGGCGCGCGGTGGACGAAAAAAAACCCCGCGGGGCGGGGCTTTTCGTTGTCCGAGGCCAGGGATTAGTTGGTCTGGATGTTGGAAGCTTGCTTACCTTTAGGGCCTTGAGTAACTTCGAACTGAACTTTTTGACCTTCTTTCAGGGTCTTGAAGCCGTTCATGTTGATCGCGGAGAAGTGTGCGAACAAATCCTCACCGCCGTCATCAGGAGTGATGAAGCCAAAACCTTTGGAGTCATTGAACCACTTAACGGTACCAGTTGCCATTTTAAAAAAACTTTCAATAAAAACGAATCACACGAGCCATAAAAGCAAGAAGCTTCCTGCCCCCTCCTCGACAACTCACTTCTTACCAACATGTACAGATCTGCACAAAGTCGATATGGCATTGTTGGCGGAACAATTTTTAATGTCAAGCGCTTTCACTAGCACACGGTGAGATTTTTGCAACAGCAAATTTCATCCGGCCTTGATTTTGCCCAACCCAGCCGCCATCTGCGGCAATCGGCGAAAACGCGTAAGATAAGTACTGATGGAAATGCCCCTCTTAAATGGGCGTTGCATCCAGTCTGAAAGCATTAGAATATAAGCGTATGGCAACCAAGCATGACACCGAAACCGTCCTGGAACGGCAGGCGATCAAGCCGCCACCTATGTACCAGGTGGCGCTACTCAATGACGACTACACTCCGATGGAGTTTGTGGTCGCCATTATCCAGGAGTATTTCAATAAGGACCGGGAAACGGCCACACAAATTATGCTGAGTGTCCATCGCTATGGCAAAGGCGTGTGCGGCGTTTTCTCTAAAGATATAGCTTCAACCAAAGTGGAGTTTGTTTTAACGCATGCACGCAAGGCGGGGCATCCCCTGCAATGTGTGATGGAGGAAGTATGATTGCGCAGGAATTAGAAGTAAGTTTGCATATGGCGTTTGTCGAGGCGCGGCAAGCACGGCATGAGTTCATCACCGTGGAGCACCTGCTGCTGGCCCTGCTGGACAACCCCTCGGCAGCCGAGGTCCTGCGCGCGTGCGCAGTGAATATTGAGGACCTGCGCAAGACGCTGACCAACTTCATCGGCGACAACACACCGACCGTGCCGGGCACCGGCGAGGTGGATACCCAGCCGACGCTGGGCTTCCAGCGTGTGATCCAGCGCGCCATCATGCACGTACAGTCGGCGTCCAACGGCAAGAAGGAAGTGACCGGCGCCAATGTGCTGGTGGCGATCTTCGGCGAGAAGGATTCGCACGCTGTTTACTACCTGCACCAGCAGGGCGTGACCCGCCTGGACGTGGTCAATTTCATTTCCCACGGCGTGCGCAAGGACCAGCAGATGGATTCCGGCAAAGCCTCCGAGGGCGTGGAAGAGGGCGCCGCACCGGAAGGCCAGACCAAGGAATCGCCGCTGGACCAGTTCACCCAGAACCTGAACAAGTCCGCCGCCGAAGGCAAGATCGACCCGCTGATCGGGCGCGAGGACGAAGTGGACCGCGTGATCCAGGTGCTGTGCCGCCGCCGCAAGAACAACCCGCTGCTGGTGGGCGAGGCTGGCGTGGGCA